>JAEOSO010000018.1 GCA_016840315.1 Candidatus Borrarchaeota archaeon
CCAAACTTATAGACCCCATTGTAAAGGATGAAGCCGACTTTGTATTGGGCTCAAGATTCGCTGGACACATCGAGAAAATGCCATGGATAAAAAGATTTGGAAATAGGCTATTTACAAGAGTTGTTCGGGTCCTTACTAACACTGAAATTAGTGATGGACAAACCGGCTTTCGAGCATTCAACCGAGCAGCAGCCATGGCTTCAATAGATTTAGCAGGAAGGTATACTTATACTCAAGAACAAATCATTAGGCTTATAGAAGAAGGCTTTCGTGTTGCAGAAGTGCCCATTTATTTTGCAAAGAGAATAAGTGGATCATCTCGACTTATTGCTAGTCCATTAAGCTATGGGGCAAGAGCGCTGGCGGTTACTTTAAGAACATACCGTGATTATCATCCCGTGTTATTCTTTGGAATACTTGGAGGCGTATTTGTTTTATTAGGCATATTACTCGGCACGTTTGTGATTTTTGAGTGGATTACTACTGGATTAGTTTTTCATGAGTCTACTGCTGTACTAGCGGCCGTGTTCGTAATGAGTGGATTCCAATTTTTGTTCTTCGGTTTTCTTGCCGACATGTTTGCCAGCGTAAAACGACTGGTAAAAAAAACCAGAGACAATGAACAGTGAATTTTATTAAACTAAATGAGTAAAAGGAAAAGAGATGATCGACTACCGGATTTTCATAACATATAGAACATTGCTAATTATTTTACCTCTTTTTATTATTGTAGTATACTACATTTTATTTACTCTCATCGCCTCTCTTCGAGCGTCTCCTCCGATTAAAAGTCAAAGTGATCTAAAAGTAAGTTATATTGTTCCTACGTATAACGAGGAACGGAATATACGCCAAAAGATTGAGAATTTACGAGAGATACAGCCACATCAAATTATTGTTGTAGATAGCGGCTCAACTGATACAACTCCTTCTATTTTGAATGAATATGCAAGAGAAGGATATATTGATTACATCAAGGAAGATCAGCGAAAAGGAAAAGCTATCGCTCTGAATAAAGCTTTTTCTGAGGCAAACGGAGAAATTGTATTAATAACGGATGCCGATGCAATTATTCCTTCAAATAGCATTCAAGAACTATTAGAGAATTTTGCAGATGAACAGGTAGGAGGCGTAGGAGGTGCTTTAATAGAAGTCAAGAATAATGATCTGGATGACATTGATTTTACTTCTACGTCTTTTATGAAAGTTAGGGAGACTTTTAGAATTTTAGAAGGTAACTTAGATTCAGTGCCTTTTACAGAAGGAAGTTTGGTTGCATTTCGACAAGAACTTTTATCTCCAATTCCAATTGATACAATATCTGATGATATGGAACTAGTCCTCTTAGTTAGGGAGAAAGGTTATAGAGTCGTTTTTGAACCTAAAGCAGTTGTTTTAGGGGTTGTTCCAGACAAATATTTAACAAGACTGAAAAGGAAAATCCGTCATCAAATTGGTTCAATACAGGCAATAATTCGTCATAAAAAAATGTTGTTTAACACAAAATATGGTTTTTTTGGAACACTTGTCATGCCTTTCCACGCATTTCGTCTTCTGATTCAACCCTATCTGGTTTTTTCTTCAATTATTCTTGGTTTAATTTTTTTACCAGAATTGCTTAAAATTTTCGATTCGATTCCTCTCTATTTGTATGGCGTGCTGTTAGTGGGCTACATTCTGTTGGAAGGTTTGACTATACTTTTTAAGCGGTATAGTTTGTTTTTGGCAATTTTTCATTTAATAATACTGCAAGGAGTTACTGTAATTGCACATATACTATATCACCAAAAGAAGAAATATATTGCTTGGTGAATTCCGGACAGTTCATAACAAAGACAACTAGACATGCATCATTGTCTAAGGTGTAACAAGGCATGGGTTCTGCGACACTGAAAAAGAATTATTTTCAGTTGCTACTTCAACACATGCAGAGATATCTCCGATTCCATGCACATCCGACTATTCGATATCACCATGCGCGGAGAATTAAGATAGTCTATTCATTGCTGCAACGTTCATCTGGAGCGGCATTACTTGATGTAGGTTGCGGTGAAGGTCTAGATGTTTTTAATCTTGCAAATCAGTTTCCTTATACTATAGGAATTGACTTGTCTATAGATGCACTCAACCGTGCCATGGAATGTAATCCTCCTACAAACGCGTTCTTTGTAAGAGGAGATGCAGAATATCTTCCATTTTGCAGCAGATCAATCTCTATTTCAATTTGCTTAGATGTTTTGGAGCATTTACCTGCACCAAGAAATGCTTTAAAAGAGTTAAAGAGAGTTTCAAAAGACCTAATCGTCATTGCAGTTCCACTTGCAACAAATCCTCCTTTTTCAAAATTACTGTCAAAACTTCGCTGGTTTAAGACTACTCCTTTCAATATTGAAACAGAAGCCGAAAGAAAAGGAATGAAAGAACTACCAGAACACGGACATCTCCATGAGTATTCTGTTTCAAAGATCAAAAAAGAATTACAGGAACTTCGAGTACAAAATATCAAAGGATTGATCTTAATGGGTCAATTTACGCTACCCTTCAGAGAGAAGATCTTATCTCGATTTCCAAAATTTGTGCATATTTTTGTCCGGTTGGATGAAATTTTTAGTAGGTTATTTCCACTTGGAAGATGGGGTGCCGCTGTGATAGCAATCCATCCATGAACTGCCACCCACTGACCGTTCTGTTTACACGGTTGAACACACCTAGCCGGAGCATCGACAGTTCAGGCCTGTCCACGGAAGCCCCTGTTCCTTGACTAACGGGACACTTGAGTTATCGAACCACATTGAACGGCACCGCAGGGACACCATCTGCTGGGGCTCTTGCGAATGTAAAAGCAACGAATTTTATCCCCTCCTTGAATGAAGAGGTCTTCTTGCGTAATTAAGATAAAGATACGTTGTCTACTAATGGGATTATTAATTCAATAAGTGATATATCAGAGATATCTACAGAGGATCAAAGTATGTCGTTGGTGAACATTTGACAATAAAAAAAACAGTCTCAGTTATTATTACTGGACTAAACGTTCAGAACACAGTAGACGAATGTATTCAATCATTGCTCAATTTAGACTATCCGAAAGAAGACTACGAAATCATATATGTAGATGGCGGCTCAACTGACAATACTCTGGAAAATATATCCGCTTATCCCATTCGTATCGTGAAAGAGCAGGGAGGATCTCCAGCGTCTGGTAGAAATACAGGGATTAAAAAAGCGCGAGGAGAAATAATTGCCTTCACTGATGCAGACTCTATCGTTGATAAAAATTGGCTGAACAAACTGCTCGAATGTTATGAGACATCCAATGTAGCAGGTGTAGGAGGTGTAATCCTGCCCTACCCAGAGAAAAAATATCTTCCCAGGACGATAGGTTTTCTGCTTCCGACAAATTTTGGATCTGCAGGCGCTAGAAATCCCGCGATCTATTCGACGAGACGTGTTGTAGATCATAATCCAACTAATAACGCATCAATTCGAAAAAGTGTCTTAAGCGAAGTTGGATATTTCAATGAAGAGTTAAAGGTCGCAGAAGATATAGAACTGGATCTAAGGATTATAAAATATGGCTATAAGCTTGTATATACTCCAGAGGCAAAGGTTTGGCATCGTCAGCGCCAAGAACTAGGGTGTTTTATTCTCCAGATGTTTAATTATGGCTTCTGGAGAGCATGGGCTGGAAAAAAGTACCGAGGACTACTTCAACTAAAACATCTTATACCTTCATTATTCTTACTCTTCATAGTAGGTGGTGCGATACTGTCGTTCACTAACCTTCAAGGAATATTACTTCTGTTTTCAGTTACATTACTGGCATACTTTTGCGTAGGGCTAATTACAGGATTTAAGGTATCGTTAGAAAGTAAAGAAGCAAGCCATATTCTTTCTATACCAATTTTAGGATTCATAGAACACGTATCGTATGGTCTAGGCATCATACGCGGCTTGTTAAAGTGAATATGATCCAGGAAAGCGAATTTAACTTTTGCGGCGGGAAGTTCCATCCGTCAGGGCGAGGTTGTTCATTCCTCACCTATCCTAGAAACTGTTAGTTTTTTAAAAACGCGTTCGTAAAAATCAGTTATACCTTTAAGCCGTATGAATTTCACAGCATTTTCAGATTTAAAAATATTTAAGACGTCTCCAGGACGAATTTCCTTATCAAAAGAGTGTCCATCCATTACAATTTGTGCAGTAGGTTCGTAAATGGTTACGTTGATGTTACTTGAAGTGGGAACAACTACGGGAACTCTATAAGGCAATTCTAAGGGATTGACACACATAATAATAAACGCGTTAAGACTAGGGGTGATTATTGGCCCTCCTGCAGACAGTGAATGTGCTGTAGAGCCAGTTGTCGTAGAAGCGATTAGTGCATCAAGATAGGTATCTGCAACTAGGGTGTTATCTATTTGAACCCCAAGATGTAGCATTGGAGTGGCTACCCCTAATGGCTTACTACTTGTAACAACAATCTCATTCAAAGCGTCAGGTAAACGAAGGTCATCATTTAGTTTCGCGGTGATTTTATCTCGCAGTTCTAAGGTGTAATTTCCTGCTAAAATTTGTTTAACTGCATTTTTGGCGTCCTCTGGCTTTATTTCCGTCATGAAGCCAACCTTTTTTCGAGAGAAATCAATACATAACATAGGAATTGAGGGGTCAGCAAGATGATTACATGCGTATAAAATCGATCCATCACCACCTGCGACTATTAAAAGATCCAAATCATCAAGTTCAGAAAGTTCTACGGCAAGTTCTTGAATTTTCAGTTTTTCAGCGACATTGTGTTCGAGGAAAACCGTTAGTCCCAGTTCTTGAAGGAATCGTACAAAACTCTTAGTGAATTTCATTGCTTCCTCATAATTTGGAGGTGCCGTTAGAGCAATACTCTTAATCAATAATCTCAGCCCAGTAAATTGATTATTTCTTGATGTAATGAATGATTAGTCGCGCATACAATCGAATATCTTTCTGTAACGGAGACGTTAGAAGTTAAAAGGTTTCCTTCCATATCCGTGATGATACCTCCGGCTTCTTCAATAAACAATTTTGCTGCAACAATATCCATTACCTTTAAACTGCCACGAGTATCTATAAGTGCATCTAACAAACCTATCGCCGTATAACATATTTCAAGGGCAATTGAACCAAATAAACGTGTCTTGTATGCCCGAGAGACAATAGGTTTGACTCTTTCAAGATCTATATCATACACATACATACTTACAATTGCTTTGCTTAATTGTTCTTTTATTGGGTGAGTAGGTATTGGTATACCGTCGACCTTAAGGTTTCGTCCCTTCTCGACCTCAAACAGGTTATAATTAAGTAAAAGTGGTGCCCTAATTATTCCAGCAATGACATCATTAAGCGTCATCCCGTCGAGTATCGCAATACTCAAAGAAAAGAAGGGAACACCTCGACTTGCGTTTGTTGAACCGTCGATTGGGTCAAGCAGGAGGGTGTATCTTGGTTCATCTCCAAATGAGAAGATTCCACTTTCTTCACTGATGAGTTTGATAGAAATATCATTCTTCTGTATATAGTCAATACATGCCTCTTCAGCTACCAAGTCGACTTTCTTAGTAGTTTGTCCATAAATATTCGTTCCAACATCTTTATATGCTTCCGGAGTACCTATAATAGGTTTGACCGACTGCCATATCGCCCCAGAGAGTTCTTTAAGGAAAGCTGCAACATTTTGGGTAAGAGTTATTTATATCACCTGTTCACGCTACGCTAATTAACAACTTCCTAAGAAGTGTTTATAAAAGATTCATTTCAAAAACGATTCATCAGGATGAATCTTTGCTAATTCAAGCGATATTGGGAGAAGTTTTATCAATAAGACTAGAAAGATGTGCTTGTGGTTAAAGGTTTTTTGACAATCTCAAAGACTTCCCCTAAAGTTGATTGAGAGGTGAAATAAATGAGCAAAAAACCAGTTGAAGTAGGTTCTTTGAAAGTAGGACGATATCTTATCATTACAGAAGGTGGGAAAGACCATCCGTGCCGTATCCTAAGTCTTGACCGTTCCAAGCCAGGAAAACATGGATCGGCAAAGGCACGCATCGTTGCGGTAGGGATGTTCGATAATGTAAAAAGAACGATCGTATCACCTGTAGGTGCGAAAGTACAAGTGCCAATAATAGAAAAACGTACCGGACAGGTTATTTCCCTTATGGGAACTTCTCTTATGATTATGGACCTTGAAGATTACTCTAACTTCGAAGTTAATATGCCTGAAGAGGAAGAACTAGCCTCAAAGATTGCAGAAGGCGTCACATTGGATTACTGGAATATTCTAGATCAAAAAAAGATAATGAGGATCAAGTCCTCATAATGTTCTTAATTATAAAGAACATCAGCTTTCATAGAGTTCATCATTGGAGCGTTTTGCATTCCTCTGTAAGCCCTTTGTCATCATCTTAATTACATGGATTTTAGAGCAATAAAAAGGTTTATCGTTGTTCAATACAAAATTGATGTTTTAATAATTCTAGAATGAAATCAAACACTTTATACTAAAAATATAAAAGGAGAAGGAATGCATCCACCGATTATAATAAATGAGTTAGATCTGTAAATGGTTACAGAATTGGAGGCTAATAGATTGATAAGCGCGCTGATCCTCGCGGGTGGATTTGGAACACGTTTAAGACCTTTAACATGTACCCGTCCAAAACCACTTTTCCCACTAGGAAATAAACCTTTAAGCGAAATTATAATTGAAAGACTTGCAAATAGTGGCGTAGAGCGCGTTATTTTTGCAATAAACTACCAAGCTGAACTAATTATGCAATACTTCGGCACAGGAGACAAATGGGGTATCGATATAAAATACGCCAAAGAAAAAAGACCCCTTGGCACAGGTGGTCCCATTAAGAATGCGCAGCATTTGCTGAATGACTCTCCATTCTTTGTGCTTAACGGTGATGTATTATCATCCATCGATTTTAAGGATATGCTAAACTTTCATATTCAGCGGAAAGATGCACTTGGCACAATAGCACTTCATCCAGTTGAAGATCCTTCTCGTTATGGTGCAGTTGAGTTAGATCATGCCCATAGAATTCTCAGATTTGTAGAAAAACCAGCGCCAGGAGAGGAACCAAGCAATTTGATTAATGCAGGTGCCTATGTGCTTGATCCAGAAGTTTTTGAGCATATTCCAGAGAATACACCTTTTTCTATCGAAAGAGAAGTCTTTCCAATTTTTGCTGACCAAATGAAACTATATGGATACAAATTTGATGATATATGGCTTGATATGGGAAAACCTGCTGATTATTTGCAAGCAAATAAATATGTTCTTGACCATTTTCTCAAAAAAACGCATTCAAGCTCAAATAAAAAAGTTTTTATTAGTCACTCTTCCGAAATAGAGGAACCCGTACATATTAACTCATCTATTGCTATCGGAGATAATGTGAAGATAGCTAGAGATACCCATATAGGACCGTATGTTTGCATAGGGGATGATGTAACCATCGGTCAGGGTTGTCGAATAGAGAACTCAATTATATTTCCAGATGTTCAAATCGATTCATTTAGTTCCATAAATGAATGTATCGTAGGAGAAGCCGCAACACTCGGTCGTTGGGTTAAAATTGAAGGTTTAACAATTATTGGGGATTACTGTACAATAAAAGATAATGTCACTTTAACTTCTGGTGTAACAATTTGTCCATGGAAAACTGTGTCAGAAAGTATAATCACACCTACGACTATCATGTAGATGAAAATAGAACAATTAAGAGGCGATTAAGACGAAAGCCGTTGTTTTAGCTGCTGGAACTGGAACAAGAATGAGACCCTTAACTTATGCTAAGCCTAAACATATGTTAATGATTGCGGGAAAACCTGTCTTAGAACATACACTCGACTTTTTACGATTAGCAAACATCCAAGACGTATGTATAGTTGTCGGTTACCTGAAAGAAGTCGTAATGAATTATTTTGGTGATGGCGATCGATTTGATACGAATATAACATACGCCCACCAAGAAAAACGCCTCGGTTTGGCTCACGCCCTGAAATACGCGCAATCACACCTTGAAAATGATAGTTTTGTCATGGTACTCGGTGATGTGATGATAAGGTTAGATCTAAAAGAAATGATTGAACAACATCAGGCTCATAATGCTGTCGCAACAATTGGTTTGGCAACTGTAGATGATCCAACACCTTTTGGTGTTGTGAAAATGGATGAAACCTTAAGAATAAGCAAGTTAATTGAAAAACCAAAAGTTCCTCCCTCAAATTATGTAATTACTGGGCTTTACATCTTTAAAAACGACATTTTTAGCGCTATTGACAAGATACAGCCGTCTTGGCGTGGCGAATATGAAATAACGGATGCAATTCAATCGCTTGTTGAACAAGGAGAGCCGGTTTATGGATATCCTGCGCTGAAATATTGGAAGGATACTGGACGACCTATTGATCTCTTAGAAGCCAATAAAAAATTTTTGTCAGACTATCTTGGCAACTATATTTTCGGAGAAGTCCATCAAGGATGCGAAATAGATGGGATAATACGTGTTGAAAAGGGAAGCGTGCTCCATACGGGCGTTAAAATTCATGGCCCTGTATCCATTGGCGAAGATTCCTTCATAGGACCTAAGTGTAGACTTGGCCCCTACGTCCAAATTGGATCAAATGTGCGACTAGTGGAAAATGTAACTTTGGCAAATACTATTATTATGAATAACACATTGATATCAAACGATACGGTCATTAAAGACTCAATTATAGGTGAAAATTGTCAAATAGGTCCTGATGTGATAGCTGAAGGCACCGATAATGTTTTCGGCGTTGTTATCGCAGATCATTCTGTTGTAGGACCCAATATCACATTTACACCAGGAAATACCCTTGGTCCACATTCAACAATTCAGCCTCAACTTACGGCAAATAAAAATCAAGAGGGTGAATGAACTTTGCTTGAGGAAAGACGCATACTTATTACTGGCGGAGCAGGATTTATCGGTTCACATCTTGCTGAGGCGCTAGTGGAACAAAATAATTCTGTAAAAATCTATGACAACTTCAATTCGTATTATTTTAACAAAGAGGCCAATATTAATCGCTTAAAAGAAGCAAAGAACTGCACTATAATAAAAGGAGATATTCTTGATTTAGACAACCTGAAAAAGTCTATTGGCGAGGATATAGAACTTGTTTTTCACATTGCAGCTCAACCTGGCGTTAGATTTTCTGTTAAAACTCCTCTTAAAACGAACGAAATTAACGTTACCGGCACTATAAATATGCTGGTGGCAGTACAAAATTCAAACGCAGAAAAATTGATCAATGCATCATCCTCTTCAGTGTACGGTCCTCCAAAATATTTACCTATTGACGAAAAACATCCTACTGATCCGATTTCCCCTTATGGGGCTAGCAAACTAGCTGCGGAAAAATATTGCAAAGCGTTTTACCGAGTTTATGGAATTGATGTCTGTTCATTACGTTTTTTTACAGTATATGGACCCCGCCAACGTCCTGATATGGCGATTCATATCTTTACACAAAAAATTTTGAGAAATGAACCGCCAACCATTTTTGGGGATGGAAATCAGACCCGGGACTTTACTTTTGTCGATGATACCGTTTCAGGGATTATCGCTTCAGCTGAAGCTAAGGATACGGCTGGAGAGGCCTTCAATCTCGGCAAAGGAGAAAGGTACTCAGTTAATGATTTAATCTCATTGTTGATAAAAGCAACTGGAAGCTCTGTAAAACCAATTTTTACAAAAAAAATGAAGGGAGATGTATCACATACATGGGCAGATGTCACAAAAGCAAAAAAAGTGCTAGGTTATAACCCACAGACTTCTATTGAGGAAGGACTACAAAAATTTGTGAAATGGTATAAATCCATGTCTCCCGACCAAATTCCTAAGGCATCTCCATGAATAATAAGTAAAAATAACCTTCTTAATCAAGTAAAAACTTATAAAAGAAAGAAATAAAACGGAACAAAATATATCCTTCCGCGGGTGGTTTAATGAACTTAAAGCATAAACGCACCTTCAAATCAGAAACAATTGATAAACTCATTTTTGAAACATTGAAAATAAGCAAACCAAAGCCAAAAACGGTTAAAGAACTTGCTACGCTTGTTAATAAGGAGCATGGTGTTCCTATAAAAAAGGTATTGGACAGAATAGAAGAACTTGAAATCGAAGGAAAAATAAACTTAAAGCAACCTGAAGGTAAAGGTGCAGCTCCAGTTCCAGATAATATACTCGATTATATAACTAGTTTCGAATATGGATTAGAATTCTGGATAGTCATAGCTCTTGTTGTTGCAACGATACCCGCAGCGCTATTTATTCCTGCAGATCATCCATTAGTTGCAATTCGCTGGGTTTTAGGAATTATCTTTGTCCTCTTTCTGAGCGGTTATGCCCTTACTAGTGCATTATTCCCAACAGGCGATGAAATTGATGGCATCGAGAAGATTGCCCTCAGTTTTGGTTTAAGTCTAGCCGTTGCTGTCTTTGATGGATTGGCACTGAATTTTCTCTGGGAAATTAGACTAGTTCCACTGCTGGTAACACTTTCCATTTTCACATTAGTAATGTGGGTTATATACCTCTTCAGAAAATTGGGAAAGTTCCCCATTTAACTTCATCTTCCTGGGCTCACTTGATTCTCCAGAATAGTTCACGTCGATTTTTTTTACTAATGACGTAACCGTATTTTCTAAAAGGCATATGATTCTAAAGTGTTAGTAGTTAGAGAAAGTAGGATCACAAGCTAAGCGAGGTGTATCTCTTGCAAAAAGGTGGAGTTCATAAAAAAGGCGAAATAACGCTAGATCAAATTATAAATGAAATTAAAAAAAATCCTGAAATCTATAAGTCAGGAGGACTCGCGTGTTTTATCGGAATTGTCAGAGGGATCGATGAGAAAGGGGATAAAGTCACAAAATTAGCATTTGAAACATATGAGGAGAAAGCAAACGAGGCATTACAAACGATTTGCAATGAATTGAGAGAAAAGGAGGGAATTATAGACGTTCATATTCACCATATTATAGATGAATTGGATGTCTCAGAAGATATAGTCTACGTTGTAGTCGCAGGAGGCCACCGAAACGATCTCTGGCCAACATTACGGGAAGCCGTTGAACGATTTAAAGAGGAGGCACCGATCTGGAAAAAGGAATTCACTATTTCGGGAAGCCAATGGATTCATTAAGGATAGGAATTCGTATTTCTAAATCAAAGCAAAAGATTAAATAATCAGATATTCTTTTACGATGTATATCCCATTGTCTAAGGCAGTTTGATTCTGCAGTCCACTATTGTGCGGGGGTTCATGCGGGGGTTGGTAGTGCATGACGGCATTATCACCCATGGCCGAGCGGTCAAAGGCGATGGACTTGAAAACTGATCGTTTTCGGGTCGAAGCTCAAGATCGAACAATAATTACGCCGATGAAAGACCCATTGACGTAGGGAAACCTAGACATTCTAGGTTTCGTAGAAGTCTACATGGGTTCGAATCCCATCCCCCGCACCATTAATTCTTCTAAAGATTGCATGAGTGTAATGCGAAAGAATTTTTAGCAGTATCTTTCTGAAGGTGTCCACATGAGTACTAGTTATAGATAGGCTAACCTAAAAAGGTATCACCCCATTTTTAAAAAAATAAGAATTAAATTGCGAGATGGAACTCCTCTCTCAACCGCTTCATTATCGTTTCCGCTCGATAGAATTTGTTGATACCCCATTGAGTTAGCCTGTATTTTTCCCATCTAGGTGGTTCCTCAACGCATTCCACTAAGCCCATCTTTGAAAGCCTTCGAAACGCCCTTTTGATTATTCTGCCGTTTATAGTTTTGAGACTTCCAAGTATCTCTGTGTACGTCTCTCCATTGGCTAACTTCTCCAAGACTTTTCTCTCCTTTGTTCTATCAGAGTTCACTCTCAAGTTCTTTGCAGGATAGATATCCGATAACTTTACCTCCCCTCGTATCAGTTTCAGTCGGTCTATTAACCCCGTGTTCGGCGGCACCAGTCCAAATCTCTCATACAATGCCACTTTCGTCAAATGCTTCGGATTGCTGAAGCCTATCAACCCCATCCACCTCTCGTAATTTTTATCGCCATTTATGCTTAGTATATTCGTTCCATTTTTCATATCATACAGTTTATTAGGCAACGTAAACCCTAACTTCTTCAGTAAGCCTTGAAGTTGTCCTAATAAATCCTTACTGACTGAACTGTAGCTCATCACTGGGTAGGTATGGGCCAGCCCACCTTTGCTCTTAAAACTCAGACTCCCATCTCCATCAAACAGCCCTCTCAGTACACGCTTCACCAACCATCGGTTTTTCAAACAATATTTCGGAATCCTTATTCCTTTCTTTTTCCCATAAGGTAGCCCTAATATCTTCTTTTTAAATAACACCACTCCTCGTGAATATACCCGCAGATAAATGCTCTTTGTACCTGCATCCGCTTTGTACTTCACACGTGAAATGTTCCACACCTTCTTGAGCAAGGGGCTCACCCAATACACCAAATAGGCTCTATCATCCTCTGCATGTCCAGCATATTCCACCGTGCGCTGACTCATTGTACCATCGCTGATATGTATCCCTATCTCTTCTGCCAGATCTCCTGTCATCACTTTGGGTAAATGAACGGGACTCCATCCTCCGCTCAACTTTTCCACTCTCTTAGCATAATTTAGAGAGGGATGTTCCCCCTCTTCGTGCTGCTCTCTCGTGCTTAACATGCTAAGTCCTCCAATATCCTATCACTGTTGATGTAGGCTATCGCTAGTTTGCTTTGCTTGTAGCGGTGGATTGCTTCTTCGCATTTGACTAGATGGTTGTAAGCTTCGCGGATCAACTGTTTTGCCAGTTCTTCTCGGTGTTTTTCGTCCAGTCCCGCTCCAGTTTTCGTCAGAATGCCTATGATCACACATTTTTCCATCAGTTTTTCGATCTGATTCTTCTTTTCTGTTCGTTCAACCCTCTTTTTGATACGATTCTTGAAAGTGTGATATGAATTCATTGTGTTCATAAGAATTCTCAGATTTGAAATAAATTGGTTTAATTTCATAGGCTTCTTATAAAATTTAAGGATTTGCATCTATTTTACAGTTTTTATCATTAAATTTACATAATATTCATTAAAATTGACAAGACGTTCCTTAAATAGGAAAAGGGTTCTTTATTTTTGACAAGGGATCTCTAGGTTTTTTTAAGAAATCTCGGAAAAATAAGAATAAACAATTACTGTCAACTGGATTCTTTATGCTTAAATGCAACGCCTCGCCCAAATTCACGATCCACTCCACGTGGGTTCGAAGAAAGCGCTGGAAAGACCACGCTTCGAAAATCCCACCCCCCGCACTCAATATTCCTCGATGTTTACACAATTGAGCACGCTATTTTTAATCTGCTAAAAGTCTTTAATTCAATGACGTGAAGTCATATCAGCTAATGTGTCTATTGATTTCAGAATGTACTTTCAAAATTCAACTACCATTAAAGGAGGTCTTTAATTTGAAGATTGGTGTAATAAGCGATACCCATGACAATCTAGATGCAATAAGGAGGGCCGTTAGTTATTTTGCAAAGCATGCAACAATAATAATCCATGCTGGAGATGTTATCGCACCTTTTTCTGCAAAGATATTCAAAGAGGCGAACATTCCGGTCTATGGAGTGTTAGGAAATAATGATGGAGAATTACTCACAAGAGAGGTTTTCAATAAACTTGGTGGAAAGGTAAAGCGTCAATTTAATGCATTCACAATGGATAATAGACGCATTGCTGTGATGCATGGTGAAATGGCAGAAGTTATTGAAGCGCTTATCCTATCGAAAATGTATGATATAGTGATCAGCGGGCATACTCACGATCCAAAAATCGAGAAAAACGATGGCGTGCTTCACGTGAATCCGGGGGAAAATTGTGGGTATCTTACTGGAAAATCAACAATTGCTATTATCGACACCGCCACTTTAACTGCAGATATCATTGAGGTCTAAATAATCTATTGGTGATGTTAATTCTTGAAAGAGAGTATTAATCAAATTTTAAATTCATTTCTGTATCCAAAAGCGCTTATTGAGCGATTAATAGCCCAGTACGAAGTGAAACGAACATACTCGCTGCTAGATGCTCTGAAAAAACCTGTCACTCAGTATACATTACGAGTTAATACGTTAAAATGCACCGCTGAAGAACTTATTGATCAATTTGCGGAAGAGGATGTCGATGCCCACCAGCACCCTTGTTATGATGACGTTGTCCAAATAAGACTTAGCGGTCCCAATGAACTTCCCGTCCATCAAAAAACCGTGACGGTGGATAAATTCGCAGCAGAGGCAGTCATGTTAGGTGCACATTTGTATGCTCCTGGTGCGCTTCGCTCTAGAAAAACACGTCTGGGAGACAAAGTATCCGTAGTAGATAAGTACGATCATCACGTTGGCAGCGGAATATCAGGAATGACCTCTAGAGAAATGCTTGAAGCGAAAAAAGGCATTGCAGTCGATATAACGCATTCAATGTACACTTTGCCACATTTAAGGGAAACTAAGGCCTATGAGAAAGGTTTGTTCTACAGTCAAAGCCTGCCGGCAATTCTTACATCAAAAATTTTAGATCCTCAACCGGGTGAGACAATCATTGATATGAATGCAGCACCAGGCGGAAAGACAACCCATATTGCACAACTCACCTCAGATGATGCAAAGGTTATCGCGATAGACCGTTCAAAACCCAAAATTAAGCGCATGCAACGTCATTGTGAACGGCTAGGAATCCAATCAATCAAGTTAATTCATGGGGACTCATGCAAACTTCAAACACTATTACCTTCGGTGGAAGTTGATAGAATTCTTATTGATCCACCTTGTAGTGCGTTAGGTGTACGCCCAAAACTATATGAAATCTGGCAAGTAGATGAGCTCGATGCGATAGCTAGATATCAAAGACGATTTATCAAGGAAGCCACTAATGTGCTAAAACCTGGGGGTGTTATAGTCTACAGTACCTGCACGTTGACTCAAGAAGAAAACGAGCTTAATATGAAATCAGCTTATACGGAATTAGGATTAGAAATTTTATCACATGAGCCATTTGAAGGAGTCAGTGGTGAACTATTAAGTGATTTTCCGCATACGGAAACGGAAAAACTTCAACGTTTTTATCCTGATATTCACGATACGCCAGGTTTCTTCATCGGAAAACTACAGAAACCATTGGATAAAAAAATGAGTGCTATATAAGAAATTTGAAGCGCTGGTAAACTTAGGGAGCCATTCTCTTAACTACGAGAAGTTTTGAAGGCTTTTTATATTCAACACCATGAGCTATACCCGAAGGAATATGAAGCGCAGTTCCATTTTTTAAGGTAATAGTCTTATTTTCATATGTTAAAATGCCTGATCCTTCAATGATAAAAATAATCTCTTCTTCATCGTGTGTATGTTCCTCATGACCCGCTCCAACTCCTGCCTCAAGATAAGTAGTGGATAATTTGCTACCTCCTTTTCCAGCCACAAGAAATCGCCCTAAGAAACCTGGATACGCTATTTTCTTTGGTTCTACATCCTCAACGTAAACATACTGGATCTTCTCTTCCATAATTTTCACCTCACAAAGTAAGATGCAACCAGAATCATTTCTTCCTTTCTTTAAATTTTCGAATTCGTTTATCATAAGGACGTCTTTTCATCTTTGTCCCACAAATTTCGCAAAATAGCTGTTTCCTTTTAGTATTACGCATTTCAATCGAATGAAAGCAAGAAGGACAATATAACTCCCATTTGATTTCGTAACGAATTCCAGCAGTTGTATAAGCCTTGGTGTCAATCTTTAATCGCGAAGCAACATTTTGAACCGAATAATCATCAGTAAGAATGACAGCTTCATGTCCCTCCTCTTTTAAATCAAGCGCAAGTGAAAGAACCTTTATGTCAGTATCAGACAATACAACAATGTCACCACTTTTTTCTGCCGCTTGTTGAATTTTATCAATTGCAGTTGCAGAAGGCCGACCGATCTTTATAGTTTTGTTTTCTATAGCCATCTCAATTCGAAGTTTGTTTCGAGGGTCCTTAATTTCATCTATAACTTCCGCTACGGTCCATAAGGTTCTATCGATGATATTAGGGTCAAGGCCACTAATTAATGCTGTTGCATCTAAAATGAATACCTCAGACATTATTGATACTCCTAAAAAACGATGAACTGATCAGCGGCGACGAACCGTAGTTCCTATCTCCTCACCTTTTGCTGCCCTAAGTATATTGTCTGGATCGCTTCCATTGATAATTTTTGTTAGAATACTTGATCGAGAAACAATTTTCAGTGCAACTAGATCGAATAATGGATACTCTCCAGCCCGTGAGCCCTTTTTAATGATGAGTTCTTGAAATTCGTCATAATCCAGTTCATCAATTTTCTTCGCGGTTGGGTCTTTTTTTGGGTCGTCAGTATACACGCCATCAACGGAAGTTGCATTAATAAGCATATCCGATCGTGTATATTCCGCAACTACTGCAGCAACAGCATTAGTGCTCTGCCCAGGCTGTAATCCTCCCATGACAATTATTTTATCAGTTGTGAGAGCTTTTGCTAATTCAGGGATTTCTCTTGGGGGACATGGGTAAGCAATCTTTCCTAATGCAGCGATCAACAAAAGTGCATTAATTCGCGAAATACGTATCCCCATCAGATCAGATTGTGCCTCGGTCGCATTAAACTTATGAAGTACCTTGATGTAGTCCCTTGCAGCCTTTCCACCCCCAACAACCACACATAAATTCAAGCCGTCATCTTTAAGTGTTGACAATACTTTTGCATATTGATGAATTCTGTCAACGTTGATGTCTCCGTTCTCACCGTTCTCAGTAAAAATAAGTGATCCGCCAATTTTCACTACAACACTTTTGTCCATTTTTTACTACTCCTAGTTTCACTTCAAAATAAGGCAAGTCATTTTTAAATATGCAAAGGGTTCTTAAATATCCAGATGGTTTTTCTCTTACGAAAAGATACTAAATTGCACATGCCTAATCCGTTTATCTTTAATTGATTGGCTGTCTTGCATAAGAAAGTAATTTTTGAGGATAAATTAAGCCGTTTTCATAACAAGATGGATGAACAACTAATGTCAAAATCAAAGTCGCTTGAACGCTTCAAAACACGAAAAATCTTAGAAGAACTAGCGGAAAAAAAAGGTTATGGTACAGAACTAATTTCACTTTATATTCCGCAGGGAAAGCTGATAAGTGATGTCTCAAATTATCTAAAGCAGGAATATGGAACTGCGACAAACATCAAATCCAAGACTACTCAGAAAAATGTTCAAAGTTCAATTGTAGTGATTCAGCAGAGATTAAAAACAATCTCCCAGAGTTTGATTGACGAATATTCTCTGGTTATCTTTGCTGGCGCTATTCCGCAAAATGGTCCCGGTACTGAAAGTATTGAGATCTATCCGATCATACCACCTGAACCGATCAACATTAGTTTGTACCGATGTGCTAGCGAGTTCGTGTTAGATCCGTTACGCGAAACACTAGCGGAAAAAGACTCTTATGGACTCGTAGTCATTGACCGAAGCGAAGCAATTATTGGTTTGCTGAGAGGAGCAAATTTAGAAATTCATCAACGATTAACATCAGGTGTCCATGGCAAACATCGCGCGGGAGGACAGTCTCAAAGGAGATACGAGCGAGTTATAGAGCAACAAGTTCACGAATTTTTCGTCAGGATAGGCGAATACGCATCAGAAATATATCTAGGTATTCCCGATTTCAAAGGGTTATTTGTTGGGGGACCTGGGTCCACAAAGGACGACTTTATACAAAAAGATTATGTAGATTATCGCATAAAGGAAAAGGTATTAGGCGTAGCTGATACGGCTTACAGTGGGGAACAAGGCTTAAAAGAGTTAATAACAAGAATAGAATCCAAGATAAGTGATGTACGTTATGTTGAGGAAAAGAAACTCGTCCAGCGGTTCTTAATGCATTTAGCAAAGGATACCGGGAAGGCAACTTATGGTGAAAAAGAAGTCCGAAATTATTTAGAACAGGGCGCTGTAGCTATTCTTCTCTTGTCTGATGCATTAGATATCCTTAGAGTAAAGATATCGTGCGGCTCATGTGACTACACCCTCGAAAAAACAATTCGTGAAGGTGAACTTAGCCTGTTCGAGGAATCTCTTAATATAGAAGAATGTCCCAATTGCTCAAGCTCGCTTCTGTCCATTGTGGAAACAAAACCCCTAATTGAAGACCTTGCAGAATTAGCCGAAACAGCAGGGACACGTGTAGAAGTCATCTCTGCGGAGACAGAGGAAGGATCAGAATTATGGAACGCATTTAAGGGCATAGCTGGAATTCTAAGATATAAACCTAGCTAAGCTAATTAATGTGGACTGGTTTGTTTTCTAGCTGTCTTGAATTTGGTCGAAAAAATAAAAATTAAAAAACCTTATAAAGAATCACAAGGGTAGTTGAAAAAAACCCATAAACTAACATCTTCGGAGGGCTTAATATCGTACAATTTGCAACAAACCTCAAGGCTTTTTACTTCAAATAGACCTCTCCAAAAAATTATGCTCTCCAAAATACAAAGATGTGTTGATTGGGCAAATACATTAAAGTTTACTTATTTCTTGCTTTCATTATTTTATTTTGAATTTAGAAATGATAGAAGGTGCGTTCCTTGGCAAAATTAAAACCAAAAATTAAGGCAAAGCGATGGAGTCCTGAAATTGAAGAAGAAATTGCGGAACTTTGGGAAAGGGAATCAACGTTCGCATATGATCGAGAGTCAAATAAGACATTTTTTACCGTGGACACTCCACCACCATATGCTAGTGGCACCCCACACATGGGTTTCGGCCTTCATTACGCGCAGATCGATATGGTGGCTAGATATGCTCGAATGCAAAATCAAGAAGTTATATTTCCTATGGGCGTGGACCGAAATGGTCTTCCAATCGAGGTTCAAACGGAAAAAGAGTATGGTATTGTCATGCGTGAGACTCCTCGTGATAAATTTATCGACTTATGTCGCCAACTCCTTGATAAGTATGAGGACCAAATTATAAATCTGGCAAGACGACTTGGCCTAAGTTGCTTCTCGTTTGCTAAAGATCAAGTTTACCGTACAGATGATCCAAGATATCGTCAACTTACCCAGGCGACTTTTGTAAAGTTATGGAAAGACGGCTTGGTCTATGAGGCGAAACGACCAAACAATTGGTGTAAGACTTGCGGCACAACTATTGCTGATGCAGAGATTGAATATAAGGAGATCGAATCAACTCTAAGCTATATTAAATTCCGTGTTGTGGAAACTGATCAAGATCTTATTATAGCGACAACCAGACCAGAACTATTAGCAGCCTGTAAAGCCGTTTTGGTGCACCCACTTGATCAGAGATATGAAAATATTCAAAATAAAACAGCAATAGTCCCAATCTACAATATAAAAGTCCCGATAATTCCGCATCCTGAAGCAAAAATGGAATTCGGAACGGGTGCTGTCATGATTTGTTCATATGGAGACTACACTGATGTTCGCCTCTTCCGGGAACTACGTTTAGAGCCTATCGAAGCGATTTCTCCAGAAGGAAAGATGACCTCCGCAGCTGGGGAACTTGAAGGGTTAACAGCTGAGGACGCTAGAGAAAAAATTGTAGAAAAACTCAAAGCAAAGGAACTTCTTGTAAAAAGTGAACCAACAATGCACCGAACACCTATCTGTTGGCGTTCTAAAGACATTGTTGAGTTTATCTCAATGCCTGAGTACTATTTAAAACAAGAGGAATTTGTACCTGAATTACTTGAATTAGCGGAGCAAATGATTTGGCATCCTGTAACAGCCAAGCAATATTGGCTGAATTGGCTGAATTCTATTTCAATAGATTGGCCAGTTAGCCGCCGCCGATATTATGGCACAGAATTGCCACTTTACTACTGTAATTCGTGTGGGGAACCTATAATTGCGGAGACAGACAAATATATCCAGCCATGGAGAGATCCCCCACCTTTTGATACTTGTCCCCATTGTAACTCATCTGAAGGTTTTCGTGGTGAGGATCGTACCTTTGATACATGGATGGATTCAGCCATTAGTCCCTTGTACATTACAGGATATCTCAGAGACCCTGACTTATTCCAGAAAGCTTTTCCGTGTGGTGTTAGACCCCAAGGAAAAGACATCATTCGCACATGGTTCCATTATACAATGCTGCGTGTATATCAACTTACTAAACAACCGGCGTTTAAGAACGCCTGGATCAGCGGTATGGTCGTCGACGAACACGGTGAAGCAATGCATAAATCCAAAGGAAACATCATTAACCCTGTGCCCTTAATTGAAAAGTACGGATCGGATGCAATACGAATGTGGGGGTCTGTTGAAGCTTCACTGGGATCTGATATACGCTATTCGACAGAAAGATTAGAAGGAGCGTTCAAATTCATAACTAAACTATGGAATATCGCTCGTTTCGTTTCATCTTTTCCAACAGTTGAAGAAAACTTTATGCTTACACCAACAGACAAATTTATTCTGTCTGAATTAAACAAAATTATAAAAGAAGCAAAAGGCTCTGACGAATTCGACTTTCATTCTCCTGCTGTCAAGGTGCGATCATTCATTTGGAACGTTTTTGCAGATCAATTCATTGAGCTCGTGAAATCACGTTGTTATAACCGCGATCAAACCTTCAGCGAAGAGGAAATGAGAGGTGCATGGTATACTTTACATACTGTTCTTAAAACCGTTCTGAAACTCCTGGCGCCAATAATCCCATTCGTTACCGAAAAAATATGGCGGGACATTTATTCACCAGAAGCAAGCATCCATAAACAATTATATCCCGCCGAAAATCCTCACTGGGATTATGAAATTTCTCTTCTTCCAGAGGAATTATTCGATTTCAATAGGAAAATTTGGAAACACAAGAAAGATAAAAACGATTCACTACGAGCGCCCATCACAGAATTTTGGATCGAAGGTAAAGAATTTGAACCCTTCAAAAATGATTTGAAATACATGCATAGCGTTGCGACACTAGAATTCGGGGAACCTCCTTTAAAAGACCAGTTCGAGTTAATAGAACTCGATTCAGAAAACTTATCTTCGAAAAAATTATGGATTTCAAAGTTCTAGACTTTGTAACAAGAAAGAAATTCAACAGGACATCTTTCGACTTTTTAAAGACTAAGCTTTTGATTTCCGGGCAGCCTTAGCCTCTTCGATTTTTTTCGCCTTCATCACTACCAATCCCCCAAAGAGACTACCCAATAGGAATGGTAAAACAAGCATAAGAGGCAGTAATTCGTAGGGTAGCAGATATACCGGGGGTGGATGTTGAGGATTTGTAGGCAAAGTACGCAGGTAGTATGCTAAGGAAGCAGTAATCCATGTAAAAGACCACGCCAGAAACGTTGCGACCCCTAGCCATCCCTTGACACGCGTATATAAGAATTTTTTATTAAAATACGAAATTAATGTTTTAGAGAGTATAATTGCCATAATTGCAAACGAGCCGAAAGAGTGAATAACAAAAATGGGATCATTTAATTCTAATGGAGGCACGTTTCTAGTAACGGCCCCAGTAAATCCAGTAAGTCCTGCAAAGAGTCCAAGGCCATAGAATGTCGTGGCAGCGCTACCGAATGCGCGGTGTGAGCGGAATAATGCATCATTGCCTCTGATTAGTGCCATCCTCTTCTTTATATAAGCTGCATAATAGCCTGTTATTCCCTGAGAAGTTGCACAGATCATCCCCAGAAAGGTTACGATAGTATTATACTCAGCAATTACAAATGTAGCGA
>JAEOSO010000090.1 GCA_016840315.1 Candidatus Borrarchaeota archaeon
ACAAGCGACTATAATTCCTTGCCCTATCTCGGATTTGGTGCGAGTCTACCAGAAAATATATGCCCACATTGGGTGTACTTCAAGTTCTTCTGTCCACTTGAACCAGCCTATCCTGACGGGACGATAGTACGTTCTACTCTTGGACTAAGAACTATTGAAGCTACATGTATACAAAGTGGTTTTAACCGCGAACAAGTTGCAGTTGCACATTCACTTCATTTGGATAAAATGATAAATAAAAACACAAAAATCGTCGGTATCTCCGCAGAAGACCCATTAGGAATCGGTCCTGCAACATCTACGTGGAGTACCATTTTTAATGGTATTCCTCACAATCGCATCGAATATTTTCGATTAATGCGAAAGGTTAAGGAACTAAAGAAAAAACATGATTTTCAGGTAGTAATGGGCGGACCAGGAGCTTGGGAAGTTAAAAACCATATGGATACATTTGGAATTGATTATCTCGTAATTGGAGAAGGAGAATATGTCATCAGAGACCTTTTCTCCGCAATAATCGAAGATAATGGAAGTCCAGATGAAAATGTTTTTTATGGAAAGCCAGTGAAACCAGAGGACGTACCTCTAATACAGGGTCCAGCTCTTGGCGCATATACAGAAATTTCACGCGGATGCGGAAGGGGATGTAAATTTTGCGCCCCAAACACTGCAGGAAAGATGAGAAATTTCCCGCTCGACAAAATTTTAAATGATGCAAGAATAAATGCAGAGGGAAATAATGATAATTCAATTTGCCTACAGTCTGAGGACGTATTCTTATATGGCTCTAACTCAAAGAACTTTTACCCTGATGAAGATGCCATTATGAATCTCTATAAAACATTGTTCGAGGACGTTGGTATAAGTCGTGTATTTGTCACCCATTCGACTTTAGCGCCGATGGCGTACAACCCAGACCTTTTTGAACGATTGACTAAATATCTTAGAAGCAAAGGACATAGATTCTATGGATGTCAACCAGGTATCGAAACTGGATGCAAAAAAACAATTGGAGATATAATGCATGGCAAAGCACTTCCTTTCTCAACAGATGAATATCCAGATATGGTATATGATGCTTTACGGGTATGTGCCGAATTAGGTTGGATGAATGTTTGTACATTATTGACAGGGCTTCCCAGCGAAGGCCCAGATGAAATGAAGGAGACGCTTGAACTAATACAAAGAATAGATGAGTTCCCTCACTTATACATACCACTTTTCTTCGTTCCAATGAAGACCACCCTCATGGGGGATTCCAGAGCTTTCATTGCAGATAATATGAATATATATCACAAACGTATCGTTTTAAACTGTTGGAAGCACAATTTAAAGTATATTGACAGAAATTTTAATGTGGCTGTTAAAGAATCGCGTCATAAATATATGATCAAAGCAGGCATTCGTGCAATGATTGAGATTTTACGAACTTGGATTCGATATTACGAGAGACGTCATAAGATAGACGAAATAGAACTTATCCATTAAAAGAAGTCCTATCGGATATTCATAATCTGAAACTCGTTTTTTCTTTTAAAATACATTCACCTTGTATTGCAATGCTCTTTCCACAGCTCGGACATCTCTTTTCAAAATAAATTACATCGTCTATCCTTTTTTTTGCTTTAAAAAAGACCTGAGAGTCAAAAATAAACCGTTTAATCAGTAATTCATTACAAGAAGGACAATATGTGTTTTCATATTCATGCCCAGGTACATTTCCAAGATATATATACTCTAATCCTGCATCTTTCCCAATTTCGTACGCTTTTTCGAGAGTACTGATCGGAGTTTTCTCTTTGAGTCCAAGATCCCTGGATTTATAAGCCTGATGAAAACGAGTACAATGCCATGGCGTGTCTTTACCTAATACCTCATGGATACGAGTGGCAATCTCAGTCAGTATTTGTTCATTATCATTGATCGTGGGTATGACGAGCGTGATTACTTCGACATGTGCTCCCATTTCCTTTGCTAACTTTAGGTTTCTCCATACGAGTTCTACGTCTGCACCACAGTACTTTTTGACAACTTCGGCATCACCTTTCATATTAGCAGCAAATGCATCGCACTTATGTTCTATGAGTAATTTCAAAGCCTCTTCTGTCATGTACATGTTTGTTACATAAGTATTATAGTATGGACCTGCCTCTTTTACTATATCAAAGACATCAAGAGAGTATTCTAAAAGCAAGGTTGGTTCATTAAAACTAATTGATGAGCCTACACATTCATTCGCTTTCATAGTTTTTTCAAATGCTTCTGGACTCATGTATCTTGATTTACGGATATTTGGCGCGGTCTTACTTATTCCACAATTCTGGCACCAGGGGCACGTAAAATTACAGCTCCATGAGCCAATCGTTAGTGCATAACTTCTAGGCCAAAAATGGAAGAGTGGCTTTTTTTCGATGGGATTTGCTGAAATTGATGAAATATCGCCATAAATCAATGTAAATAATTTGCCATCTATATTTTCTCGTGTCTTACAAAACCCTCGTTCCCCTTTGAGGATTACACATGTTCGTTCACATACACCGCAACGTACCTTCTTGTTTGGTAATTCTTCATAAAGAATGGCTTCATGAATACATGGGTTTTTAGATAGCATGTGAATATCCTCCAACAAACATTTATTCCATTCTTTAAGTATTTACAGACAACTGAGCCAGAACGCTCCCTTTATAAGAGTGGAGTCTCCTTGAGGTATTCTTATGTTATTCATGGTAATCGAGAATTTTAAAAAGTATGGTGCTAACGCTGTTTACGATCGATATGATATGAATTGCGTAAAATGATGCTTTGACGCAACTTACATAATAAGTATTATTAAATAGAAGAGAAAAAATATGATTTACACGATTCTTATTAATTTTAACTATTAAAAAAGTTTTAATATTGTAAGACTATTGTAGCCCTCCCACGATAACGTCTTTTACACGAATATGAGGACCTCCATCATCTACAGGAACCAGTTGACCACTCTTCCCGCAGTGACCAGGCCCTACCAATATTAGATCTCTGCCTATTGCCTCTATATTCCTAAGGGTTTCTAATGTTGATCCTGACAAAGCAATACCACGCAATTGTTCCTTTATCTCACCGTTCTCGACATTCCATCCTTGTTCCGCCTTAAACAGAAATTCACCGGTAGCGGGATCGACATGACCAAACTCAGCACCCTGCAGATATATACCTGTTACTCCTTCGATCAAGTCTTCAAACGTATGATCTCTCGGTTGAATATAGATACTGCTCATTCTAGCAAGAGGCGGCGTGTGATGGCTACTAGCTCTTGCACTCCCATTTGGCGGCAAATTTAGTTTTGCAGCGGTTTCTAATGTATGAAGATATTCATTCAATATTCCATCCACCAATAATTCTTTTCGCCTAGCTACAGTTCCTTCGGAATCTGTTCGAAAAAATCCAAAACTGCCGGGAATTGTAGGATCGTCAACAATCGTTACGTCTGGCGATGCAATTTGTTTGCCAAGCATGTCTTCGAGAATTGAAGCACTTTCAATTACCGCATCTGCTTCTGCAGCATGACCGAAGCATTCATGGGCGAATAATCCCGTAAGCCGAGGGTCCAAGATGACTACTGATTTACCGGCTTTAGGTGTCTTTGCACTTAGTTTCGAAACAGCCTTTCTAGCTGCTTCAATGCTAAATTCTTCGGGGTCAATTTGTTCAACTACTTCAAAACCTTGTGTTTTTCCTACAGTAGAAAAACCTTTTTCTCGTAAATCCATTTCTTTCGCTGTTACCCTTCCTTTCAATTGTGTGTAAATCAATGTGCTACTAACAGTGCTCCAGGAATTAACAACTAATTCTTGGATGATTGCATCCTGATAATCAAAGATGGTATTTACAATTCGTGGATCAAAGGTTCGTGCAACTTTTTCAAGTTCGAAAACGCTCTTCGCCTTTTCTTCAAGGGACACATCTCGCGGATGTGTTTTGACTTTAATTTCTGTTTTTTCCTTAATTGGATGAATTGAAGGTAATTTACTTTGTTCATTTGAAGTTTTGAACGTCAAACTTTTTGCGATTTTACGGGCAATATTTGCTGTTTTTATTAGATTGTTCTCATCAATGAAATTGGTGGAAGCATGACCCCAACAGCCATCAGAAAATACACGTACGCCAGCACCTGAGTAAGATGAATTTACTAATTTAGAAATGCGACCTGTTTCAACGCGGATAGTTGTTGTATTTTTTTGAAAAATTCGAATGTCCATAAAATCAATTTCAGGCTGAAGAACTGAGTTTAACACATTTTCTAATAGGTCTTCCAAAAGAGCTCCCATCCACTAAAATTTCGATTATTGAATAGATACGAGAATTAAATGAGTCCCTTTTCCACAAGAATTCTAAACTCTTCCATCGTCAGCTTTTTTCGCTTTTCTTTAAGCTTCTGAACGGCTTCCTTCTCTTTCTCCTGTAATTTAACGTCTCTACGTCTTTGCTTTTCTTCTTTTTCGTTTTTCTTCAAATCATTTAAGTCCTTTTTTAGGACATCAATCTTTCCGTAAATCTCAACACATTTCGAATGTTCTTCATCTGCTAATTTCTTGAGTTTAAGGAATTGCTCGTAAAGTTCGTCAGCTTGCTTGTTGCGATCTTTAGCCTCTAAAAACAGTTTTTCCATTTGATCATGATGTTCTTGGGCCTTCTTAGCATATTCTATAACATTTTGGTGGGCTAGTTCTAGTTGTGCCTTTAACGCCTCAATAGCCGTAGCTTCTTCAATTACTTTTGATTGAAACTCATTTATTTTGTTATTAACTGTCTTTTTTTCTTCTAATTGCGTTTCCAGTTTTGCTATCTTATCTACTAATTCTCTTTCTTTCTCTAAACTCATTACCGTCGTTTGAATTCTCCATTCTGAATCTTTTAGTTCTTTCATTAATCTTTTCGTGGGAATCTTCGTAGGACTATTATCCTCGAGTTCATTTCTTGCCTGTCTTAATCCATTTAATTTTTCTCGTGCCTTGTTTATTGCTTCAGTTAGTTCCTTCCGTCGCTCTTTGTATTCGCGGACTTTACTGTTCATCTCATCGCGTTTACTTTGTTCTTTCTTAGCCCGTTCTGTAAGTTTGAGACGTTCTTCACGAAGTTGTTTAGATTCCTGAATTAGCGCGCTCGTCTGTTTGTTAAATTCATCCCTCGTATTCCTATGTTCCATAACTAGTCTATACTGCTCTGCGATTTGAACTTGGAGCTCCACAAAACTCAATAATTCACTTCCGAGTACTAGTGTGAACAATTATCTGACAATTTATCGTTTCACTTAAAATCTTTACTGATCTGCTTATGTTTTCAAAGAAAGAAGAGTGAATATATCTTTATCAAATCAAATATTTGATCGAAAAACCTCAAAAGACGTAGTACAGAGTCATATGAGACATGTGGTCACATTTCGTTTCATAGCGTCCTTTATTAGTTAGGGTTTTTTAAATCTACATCTTCTCTACAATCGAAGTTTATTAACTCTTTCAGAATTAGTTCATTTTAATATCCCTGTTAATTAAAATTTTCTAAGAGGAGAAGGAAAAATAAACCTTAGTATTATTTTTGCACAATTCGCATCAATACTTTAAAAGGAAACACGTGCTGACCAGAGAGAAGCAAATCAATGAGTTCAGGTTCAATGTTATTAGTATAGAACTGTTCAATAATCTCATTTTCTTCCAGTTCTGTATCATGGACGTGCTTGTATTCTATAGCTTCTCCTAGGAATTCGCAATGAATTGCCCATCCATCGTTTTCTCTCGCAAATGTTGTCTTTATTTCTTTTTTGATGCCATCTCGCAATATCATTTTTGTCTCTTCCGACACTTCATTAAAAGTCACATCAATCATTAAGTTTTTCATTTAGAATTCACCATTTTCTTTAAGATCGCTTGGTTCTTTTTTTATTCCTTCACTTTCTTGAATCAAATCACATGACCGCCGCAAGGAAGCCCCCCAGGGCGGGGTTCTTGACTTAATACTTTCGACAAACTTTACCGGAAACTAGGTTGTCATATAATCAAAATCGAAGAAATCCTTTGTTTGAATTTCGTATGAATAATGCGAAGCCTTTGTTGAGACTTTTCGAATATCATCCTTTATAATAGCAAGGATCTTTTCACACGTAGATTTAGTTATGACATTCAGGAGACCCCTGTGTTCTGACGCGTACATCACACGAAAACACATGGCAAATTCTGTGTTTCCTAAACGTATAATTCTCCAACCTTCATTTTCGTTTGAGCCTAGGTCTACATTTAGTTCCATTTTACTTTGGAAATGAAACGGCATGTCGCAGACAAGTTTATAGAGTGTACGGCGTATTTCTCCAGTGTAATCTTTGTGGGGTTCCCACGCCTTTACTATACCTCCATCTATGTCAAACAAATAAACTGATGTTATGGTAACCTGTTCAGGAGCGACGTTGTCCAATTTTTCAATAAGCGCATCAATTTCTTCAAGTTTGTCTTCAGGAAAAACTTGAGTTGCTAATATTCGATCTAATTTCTGGTGTAATGAATTTTCAATCTTTAGTTGCAACCGCGTTTTATCAGCTTTTCTTACGATGGGATCCAAAAGCCTAATAATTTTCATAATCTTTTCTTCTGTATAGGGCATATTATCCCAAAAATCACAAAAAAATCCCCAAAGTACTTCACCTGTATCAAAAAGCAACAGATAATAATTACCAATATCCACTTTGTGGACTCTTAGGGTTTCCTTAGACATTTCTTTCGCAAAATCATAAAGTGCTCTAATGAAGCGAGGATAATAATCTGAACTGTCACATTCGTCTTTTATGTTAGAGTTTCTTGACGAAATTATTTTGTCATCATAAATACAAAACCCTTGCCCAGACTCGAACGTTGCTAAAATGAGATGAATCATATA
>JAEOSO010000169.1 GCA_016840315.1 Candidatus Borrarchaeota archaeon
CTTCATCATTGGGGCATCCCGTAACACACAGCCCACAGCCAATACATTGTTTTTGATTTACAACAGACACACCATCTTTTTCATAAATCGCTCCTACCTGGCATCGTTCTATACATGTTCCGCATCCCGTGCACGTTTCAGGATCAATGACCGCGTAGTAATTGGCATAGGCAACTGAGTTCTCAATGCCCCAATCAGTAATTCCCCGAAGTATACAGCAGCAGCAACCACAACAGTTACAGACGTAGCTAATATCTTTTGTGATATTGCTTACAGTATGGACGAGACCAATTTCCTCTACCTTGTCAAGAATTTCAAGTGCCTGTTCCTTGGAAATATCGTCAGGGCGAGGAGGACGTTCAAGTTGAGAGAAGCTAAGACAATTCTTTACTGGAAAGGTACACTGACGACGACCGAGAAGGTCCTGCTGCACTCGACATATACAATCACGAACACGGAACGTCTTGGCACTGAGGAGAATTGCCCGAACATCATCATAGGGGAGTATCCACTCTGACTTCACTGCGTTTTGTGTAGGGATAACGCGGTGTAGTGCAGGTAAGGGTTTCATAATTCCCACAGCGCCACCATCTGCCATATACTCTTCGAACAGATGTGCAAACTCGTGGTCCATATTCTCTAACTGTGCTTCATAGATTCCTACAATAAATGGTGCCAGTTTAAACCGTAGCTTTCCCTCCTGCTTAGTGCACCATACAAGGCCGCGCTTGACCATCTTTATCAACCTCTTTTCGCCTTCTTTGAGAGGTAGCTCAATCCTTTTGGCTATTACATCAATGGGTTCCATGCTTCCACGCAATTGGCTGGCGAGCGAGGCCTCTTGTGGTGAGAAAATTTTTTTTAGAAGTGGTATTTCAACATTCGATGGTGTTCTGGGAAAACCGTTGGGAAGTCTATTCAAGGCATCTGCAAGCTGCTCATAAATGTCGTCTGCCATCTTGTATCCCCCTTTCTTTATCTCCAAAACAAAGATGCTAAATTCACCTTATATTTTTATCTTAATTTTCGAAACAGGATGCAGTCAATTCATTGTATACACCGATGCTGCAAAGTCAAGTTGTTCGTCATTTTACATGTTATAATATGCCTAATTTCTTTAATTCATCGATTATTTGATTATGCGATTTCACTAAAACACCTTTGATACCAATATCAGAGGCAGTGTTTACATTTTTGGAGCTATCATCCAATAGTACTACACTGTTTGGTTCTAATTTTAGATATTGTAATACGATTTCATATGCCTTCTTTTCCGGTTTTCTTGCCCCTATTTCACTGGAGCAAAATACTTTTTCAAAATTACTGAGCAGTGATGCGTATTTTAGCTTCCATTTCTGAATATGTATTTCATTTGTATTCGTCAAAGCAATTAATCTAAACCAAAATTTCAAATCCCGAAGCAACCGCACAATGCCGGGTGCTACGTTGAGGTAAATATTGTTCCAGCCATTATCAAATTCATCGTCACTCAGGTATAATTCTAACTTTTCAGATATATATTTTCTATACGTAAAAGATTTAACTTCACCTCTTTCAAATTGCTGGTACATTTCGTCGAACTCGAATTTTTGTTTTAGCTCATTTGCATCACGCCCACTCATTTTAGCCCAATACTCAAATATCTTATCAAATGAAATGTTAATGACTACATTACCCAAATCAAATATTATTGCCTGATACTTTTTCATTTCTCTATTATACTTCTAATCTACGCTAAAATTGTTAGATGTCAAGCCACGGGTGTCAAAATTTATGACGTGTTTAAATTCCTCTCAAAACTCCGATTGCTGCAGACTAACTGACGTTTACCCACATTTCGATTCAATCCAAAAAGCAAGATATCTTTGCAATAAGTTTAGTACTAAAGAAAATATAATAAGGAAGTTCTCGACAAGCCCCGTGAAATAAGAGAGGATTGTTATGAGAAAAGAAACGGAACCAGGGAGATCAGCCTCAGATATTGTAAGACCATATTCTGTGTTTGTAT
>JAEOSO010000091.1 GCA_016840315.1 Candidatus Borrarchaeota archaeon
AATAAACATGAAATATAGGTTGTTATCTGTGAACGATGGACAGAAATATTTTCATCAACCTACGGAAAATTAGAAGTACGAACATTAAATTAATTTAATGAAGGACGTATTAACAAAAAAAATGGATGATTCAGCAAAAGAAAATAATGTTTTAATAGAAAATAAAGGATTTAAAATATTGGTGATGCTTTTGATGGACGTTGAAAAAAATAAATTAATTGAAATGTACCGAAAACTGCTAGAACTTAGGAGATTTGAGGAGAAATGCTGGGATCTTTTCTCACAGAATCTGATTCCAGGTACAATTCACTTGTATCTTGGTCAAGAAGCAGTTGCAGTTGGTGTATGTAGTAATTTGAATGACGCTGATTATGTTCAGAGCACACATAGGGGACATGGGCATTGCCTTGCAAAGGGCGCCAAAATGGATAAAATGTTTGCTGAATTAATGGGCAAGGCTACAGGCTATTGTAAAGGAAAAGGGGGTTCTATGCATATTACAGATGCTAGTGTAGGCCTATTAGGTGCATGCGGGGTGGTAGGAGCTGGTATTGTGATTGCCCCAGGAGCTGCACTTTCTGCCAAATTACAGGGTACAGATCAAGTTGTTGCATGTTTCTTTGGAGATGGCGCTTCAAACACAGGCAATTTCCATGAGGGACTTAACATTGCTGCTACATGGGATCTACCGGTTGTTTTTGTGTGTGAAAATAATCTCTATGCAATGGGAACCAAACAATCTGATGTTATGAAAGTCGAAAATGTTGCAGAGAGAGCCGCTGCATATGGAATTCCTGGCGTTATCTGCGATGGGAATGATGTAGTTGATGTTTACAAAACAGCATATGAAGCAGTAAAAAGAGCACGCGAAGGTAAGGGTCCTACCCTCATTGAATGCAAGACATATCGCCATAAAGGACATTCAAGATTTGATCAAGGAAAATATCGACCAGAAGATGAAGTAGAAGAATGGTTAAGTAAGGATCCCATAGCTAGAATGAGAGAACGATTATTATCAATGGGGATTCTCACTGACGAGGATGCAAGTCGTATAGAGAAAAAAGTTGAGGATGAAGTGGAAGTTGCTGCTAAATTTGCCCTTGAGAGTCCGTTTCCGGATCCAAAAACTGCACTTGATGATGTATGGGTTGAGGAGAGTGAATCAGAATGAGAGAAATCATGGCTATTGAAGCACTGCGAGAGGCATTTCAAGAAGAAATGCGAAATGATAAGAGGGTTGTGCTTATTGGAGAAGATATCGGTAGCAAATGGCACGGTGCATTTAAAGTTACCCAAGGACTTGCAGCCGAGTTTGGGGAAGAAAGAGTGAGAGATACACCTATTTCAGAAGCAGCAATAATTGGCACCGCTGTTGGGGCTGCCATGACCGGTCTAAGACCAGTTGCGGAAATTATGTTCGGTGATCTAATAGCACTTGCCATGGATGCTATCTGCAATCAAGCCGCTAAAATCCGATACATGTTTGGAGGACAAGTTAAAGTACCTGTCGTTATAAGAACTCCTTTCGGAGGAGGCAAGTCTTTAGCGGCGCATCATAGCTCTTCGTTTGAAGCTTGGTTTATGCACGCAGCAGGATTGAAGATTGCAATGCCCTCGACGCCATATGATTCTAAGGGTTTACTAAAAACTGCAATAAGGAATATTGATGATCCAGTATGTTTCTTTGAACATAAATTATGCTACTTGCTTAAAGGGCACGTCCCAGAAGAAGAATACTTTATTCCTTTTGGCGAAGCAGATATCAAAAGAGAAGGTGCCGATGTAACAATAGTTGCAACATTTTTGATGGTACATAAATCACTAAAAGTGGCTGAAGAAATGGCCAAGGAAGGTATTAGCGTTGAAGTTATCGATCCAAGAACATTAGTGCCTTTTGATATTAAAACAATTATTAACTCGGTAAAAAAGACAGGAAGAGTCGTTGTTGTTTCTGAAGATATCAAACGCGCTGGAATTACTGCTGAAATTGCTTCTCAAATAATGGAGGAGGGAGGATTCGATTATCTTGATGCCCCTATCAAACGAGTTGCTTCTTTGAACACACCGATTCCGTTCTCTCCACCACTTGAAGATTATGTTATTCCCAATGAAAAAAGGATCGCAAAAGCAGTGAAAGAAGTCCTTGCTTGAATTATCAAGAGTTAACAAATCCATCTTTGAGAGGGATATAAAATGGTGACAAAAGTAGTGATAACGAAAATGTCCATGGTTATGGAAGAAGCCACAATCGTGGAATGGCTCAAGAAAGAAGGCGACCCGGTAGAAAAGGGCGAACCTATCGTTGAGATTTTAACAGAAAAAGAGACTGTCGAATTAGAAGCACCATCGTCTGGAGTTTTGTTAAAGATTCTTGCTGATGAAGCCATGGAACTTCCTGTTGATGCGGTTATTGCATTGATAGGCGATCCTGATGAACCTCTTCCTGACATCGAATCATTAATTAGTGCCTTGCCTCAAGAAGTGAGTGTAGCTAAAGTTGAATCCGTAATAGAGGAGCCTCCGTCTCATATACAATCGCTAACTCCTCAAGAGAGTATTCCTCCTGCTGACATCGTTGAAGAACCTGCAAAACGCATTATAGCATCACCCAGAGCAAAAAAATTAGCAGAAGAACGAGGAATAGATCTACACTATGTCACAGGTACAGGACCAGACGGTCGTATAGTTGAGCGGGATGTTGAGGAATTTTTGACCCTAATGGTTTCTGAAGGACCTAAAATGAAGGAAGAACGGAAATTTTTTGGAATCCAGAAACAAACTGCTAAGAAAGTCACTGAAAGTTATCAAACAATCCCTCAGTTGACACACGTGATGCAAATTGATACGACAAACATAATGAACTATCGTACCAAACTTATTGAAGAAAAGGGAATAAAAATCTCTTATACAGCATTCTTAGTGAAGGCTGTCGCTGCCGCTTTAGAAAAACATTCTATTCTCAACGCTACCCTTGCTGGGGATGTAATAAAAATCTATGAAGATACTAATATTGGTGTAGCTATTGCAACTCCAGGTGGCTTAGTAGTTCCTGTCGTTCATAAGGCTAGTGTTAAGCCCATTGAAACAATTTCAACAGAAATTAAAGGCCTGATAAAAAAAGCTAGAGATAAAAAACTCCGTTCAAATGACTTTATGCATCGTACATTTACAATCTCAAATCTAGGAATGTATGGTATTGATTTCTTCACAGCTATTATAAATCCTCCAGAAGCAGCTATTCTAAGCGTTGGAAGAATGGCTGAAAAACCTGTGGTGATTAATGGTGGTATTAATATTCGTTCAATGATGTATCTAAGCCTCACTTATGACCATAGAATCATAGATGGAGCTCCTGCAGCTAAATTCTTGCAAACTCTTCGTAAAATGTTAGAAAACCCTAAGGAAATGACTTGGTAATCTTCTTGAAATCTTCTAATTTTTTAACATTTGGTGAAATTTCTTGAATAAAGAAGAGTGGCGATTATTAGATATCGAATTTAGCGACCCTTCCTTTAATATAGCGGTTGAAGAAGCCATATTAACATTTGTAGGAAAAAAATTACAGCCATCAACTATACGTTTTTGGAGAAACAATAATTCAGTGTTCATTGGGAGATTTCAATGTTTTGAACATGAAGTTAATTTAGAACTCTGCAAAAAACATAACGTTAAAATTGTCCGCAGATTTACTGGCGGAGGCGCTGTATATCACGACTATGGCAATTTGAACTATTCATTTTTCTTACATAAAGCTCATCCTTTAATACAAGCCGAAATTCCAGATCTACTCGATTCACAGATTTTTGGGCAAGGAATAATTTATGCTTTGAAAACGCTACATATTGAAGCACACGTACTAACAGAGGGAGGAATTGGCGTAAAGAGAAGAAAGATATCAGGAACTGCTCGTGCTCTTAGAAAAGGAGCGTTCTTACATCATGGTTCTCTTCTTGTAAACTCTGATTTAGATTTTTTGCAAAAAATATTACATGGCACGCAGGTTTCCCCTGAAAAAAAATGTACTCCCTCAAAAAAAACACCAGTAACCTCAATAGAACAAGAATTAGGAAGAGCAATAAACATTTCTGAGGTAAAGAAATTATTAATCAACGGCTTCGAAGAGGTTTTTGATGTAAAATTAGTGCCGAAGCAATTGACTAACGATGAGATTAACCTTGCTAAACGTTTATCTGATGAAAAATATGCCTTAAATGAATGGCATTTTAAGCGTTAATGCGAAATCTTTTAAGTACATTCTCTTTCACTCATAAAGTCATCCATCCCAATTTCAGAGGTTTCAAAATGAAAGTACGGCCCGTTTGCGCAGTTTGTCTACTTGAAAGGGGCTTCAAACAAGCAAAAATGGCAACTGATGATGAAGAATTACAGAGGAAAGCAGTTAAGAAATTATTAGAATTTCTGGCAGAAAATTTTGATTCAAAGCATACCCCCCCACATATTGGCTATTTACGTGACCAAATTGTACTCGATGCTATCGGTAAGAAAGATGAGGATATCTATGCAAAATTGAAAAAGCGTTCCAATGAAATCGCCTTAGAACTCTTGCCTTCTATACGAGAATGGGTTGAAGAGGCTAAGACACCAATTGAAAGCTTTAGAAGAGCGTGTATGGCATCAATAGTTGGTAATATAATGGAATTTGATATCACTGGACATGATTTTGACCTAAAAGATCTCCCAAAAGTAATTAAAGAAGCAGAAAATGAATTGGTAATCGATGACCTCGAAGAAGTTTATCAACTTATCCAAGAAAAGAAAAATATTCTTTTTCTAACTGATAATGCTGGGGAAATCGCTTTTGACACACTATTAGTCGCAGAGTTGAAGAAGAACGGTTGCCAAGTTACAGTTGCTGTAAAAGAAGAACCTGTCATGAATGACGCGACAATGGAAGATGCTTTGGAAGTTGGAATGGATAAAATTGTTGACAGACTCATTACGACAGGAGCGAATCCTTCAACAGCAGGATTGAATTTAAACGACGCATCAAAGGATTTTTTAGATGTATACAAAAAGACTGATTTTATTATTGCTAAGGGCATGGGGTATTATGAAACATTTACTGAATTTGAGCATCCTTGTCCTGTAGTTCATTTATTAAGAACAAAATGTGAACCTGTTGCACAATCTTTAGGTGCTGATCGTCATCGAAATGTAGCGAAGCTCTCATAAAGCGCTTTAAGGAAGTATAGCTATTTTTATAGTCTCTCCTTTTTGCATTTCTTTTAATGCAGCTTCTACTTGATTTAAAGACGACATTTCACGAGTGATAAGTGGTTTTACATTTACTATACCTGACGAGATTAGATCCAATGCCCTTGATACACAGACAGGCGTGTGATGGAATATTCCTTTTATCGTTAAGTCTTCATAATGTATACGGTGAGTGTCCACAGAAATTTTTGTTCCAGGAGGAGCTCCACCAAATAAAACAGTGGTACCTGCCTTCCCTGTCATCGCAATCGCATTTTCCCAGGTTTGTGGCAGTCCTACACATTCTATAACGACCTCTGCTCCTCGGCCATCCGTTAACGCTTTCACTTTTTCTATAGGATCGTCTGTTTTCGCATTAATTGCATTATGAGCGCCAACCTCAAGGGCTTTTTGGAGTCTATATTCTATTAGATCAACTGCAATGACATTTTTTGCTCCCCTGGCACGTGCCAATTGCATGTGAAGTAGTCCGATAGGTCCTGCCCCGATAATCACGACATTATCTGCCAACTTAATATTAGCAGCCTCATTACCATTCACAACACATGCTAATGGTTCTACAAAAGCAGCTTCTTGAAATGAGACATGATCTGGTATTTCGAGCAAATTCTGCCTTACTATTCTTTCAGGAATCCTCACATACTCTGCATAAGCGCCGTCAGCACTGAATCCGATCAACGTTTCACTAAGATGTTCACAAAGGTTCGGTTTCCCCCTTTTGCAATAAAAACATTCGTTGCAAGGTGCTGAATTAGCTGCAACAACCTTCATTCCTTCAGTGAAGTGTGTGACATTTGAACCCACTTTTGCAACAATTCCAGAAAATTCATGACCAAAAATCATAGGTGGTTTGACTTTCGGATGACCTCTTCTATAGATTTTAATATCTGTACCACACGTCAAGACTACCTTCGTTTTAACTAATACCTCACCATCTCCTATCTCTGGAATATCTACCACTTCGAACTTAATCACACCCGGCTCATAGAACCTGATCGCTTTCATAGTTTTACTCATGCTCTTCAAGCCTCCAAAGAAGACTATCGCGTTTAATGTTCAGAAAATCCTTCATTCATTCCTTTTAGAACCTATTTTATTGAATTAAATCAATTTGATTAACTCAGAGGGTTAAGAATAGTGATAGGACGTATCTTGCAAGACCCAGTGAACTACCCCACCCTTTTGGATGGGGCTTCCTGCGAGTCCTCCTAACTCCCTACGGGGGGAGAAACTTTCGTTTTACAGTCGGCTGTGTGTCGCAGATTATCGAGAAATACCCGATAGCCCGTCCACTTGGCATTGTGTGATAGGTAACGCTTCATCAGGATAATAGCACTATTTTTGTCCCTCTCTATCACGTTACCACACTCACAGTTCATAATTCGTTTCCAAATTGGCATAGAGTGAAGTTTACCACACACCCAGCATTCTTTGGTCGAGTTTCGTTCGTCAAATTCTATTGTCCTTTTACCTACTCGCCTAGACTTGTAGGTTAGAAAATGCACGAACCGTCCCAGCGACCCACTGTTCTGCGTGGCGCGGTTCAACCCTTGTCTCATGGGTTTCGGCACCTTTTTCGATTGTGCCA
>JAEOSO010000092.1 GCA_016840315.1 Candidatus Borrarchaeota archaeon
TCCTAGTTCTGCACGAAATTTCGTTGCATTATGCGCATGTGCATGTATCACTACTAATGGTACATTGTGTTGCAAGAGTACATTTTCAAGTTTTTTCGAACCTAATGATGGATAGAACTGTATTTTCTCTCCATCCAATAGTGAATAACCAACGGCATAATGAGAAACCAACAAACAATAGTCAATTTTCCCCGATGCTTTCTTAGATTCAAGTTCATTGAGTAACTTTTCAATTGTCTTAAGACGTTGTTCATAGATTTCCAGAATATTTGGAATATTTTTGAACTGCCAGCTAGTTGGTTTGTCAAGCACACCTCTTGTACCAATAACGCCGATCTTTTTTCCTTTAAGCTGGAAGATTGATGAGGAATCGTTTAAGAACGAGATATATTCCCATCGTGAAATGAATTTTTCTTCTAATTCGATATAATCTTCGTTACCAAAGCACGCTATAATTGGGCAGCTAATGTATTCATTCAATACCTCAACGACTAAATTGAAACCTTTGATAAAACCTTTATGTATTGTGTCCCCCGCAAGGATAAATAAATCAAACTTATCTTTGATCTGTTTCAATGCAGGAGCTAATTCTGGCAAATATTTTGGTGAGTGCACGTCACCGACTGCACCTATATAGATCAAACATATCTCCCATCTGGAGTAAATTGTGTGTGTTTTCTACTATAGTTCTTTATAGTCTAAGTAAGTTTTTGTAATTTTGTCGGAATGTTTGTCCAAAATCAGCAATGAAAATAATCAAATGAACAAATATTATCATCTACATGTTATTGTTCAAGAAAAACATTAACGGAAACCTTTTTTTAGGGGAAAATGCAATAGATATTTATGTTTCCATTATGCTAATGGCATATATTTGTGTATCATGCCATAGTTAACACTTATCGCGCGCAAGCGCAACAAAATTCGTTTTATAAAGTAAAATATGAAGTGAAAGAGGGGGTTGCTAGATGGTCACAGCTGTAAAAGTAACACAGTTGAAATTAGATAACTGGCTTAAAGTTGTTCAGAAGGAAGAAAAGGGCAAAATCCTTGTGCGAACAAGTAGCGGATTGCTTGAGCCATTTAATCCCGATAAAATTGTGAAATCATTATTAAAAGAAACAGCTTATGTATCAGAGCAATATTCTGATGTTCCACCGCTATCTGTGACCGAAGCCCGCGATTTAGCCAAGAATGTAAAACGACACATCCAAAATCTTCCTTTTGTTTCAGCTCCTCTCATTAGAGAGTTGGTTTGCACTTTAATGCTGCTAAAAGCGAAGAAGGATCCCCGATATGCAGTCTATCGCAATTTTTACACGCGCGTTGGAACTCCCATACATGATTATCTGCAAATTATTCAAGGGGGAGGCTATGAAGCGAGAGAAAATGCTAATCTTCAACCAAATCCAGAAACTGTTCATAAAAAAATTGCAGATAAAACAGCTAAGGATGCAAACATGTTAGCCGTGCTTCCACACGAAATTGGAGATGCTCATCTCACCAAAAGAATTCATGTTCACGATTTAGAATATCTAGCCACACGTCCATTCTGCCAGAACTGGGATCTACGATATTTTCTTTATGGAGGTTTACTTCCCGATGGTACTGGACTGCATACAGCTGTAGCTGGTCCACCTAAGCATCCTGAAGTTGCACTTTTGCACTCTGTAAAGGTAATGGCTGCAGGACAGACAAATTTTGCTGGTGGACAAGGTCTTTATAATTACCCAGTATTTATGGCACCCTATTTGAGGGGACTAAGTTATGATCACATAAAGCAATTGGCACAGATGTTATTTTACGAAATAGGTCAAGCATATGTTGCTCGCGGAGGACAATTAATGTTTGCAAGTTTGCAAATGCCTCCTGGAGTACCGAGTGTTTTCAGAGATATTCCTGCAGTTATGCACGGCAAAATATTGGAAGATACCTATGGAAACTATGAAGAAGAAGTACAAAAATTTGTTCAAGCAATCTTTGAAGTGGCGTTAGGGGGAGACCATTGGCAAAAACCCTTTGTATTTCCAAAACTAGAAGTGCTTTATGACAAAGAATTTCTCGGGAAACAATATGAGGATTATTATCACTTAGTACATGAAGTAGTTGCAAAATACGGAACTCCCTATTTTGAGAATAGAATCCCAAGTTATAGAAGTGGCATCGGAGATAACGAGGTCAAAATAGGTTGTTACCAGTGTTGTGCTTATGACCAAAGTACAACAGATAAGGAAGATCCCCAGTTTTGGGACAAACTGTACTTTAAAGATGGAGCACATTTTAGTTGGGGTGCTTGGCAAGTAGTTTCATTAAATGCCCCGCAACATGCCTACCTTGCAAAGGGTGATGACGAACATCTCTTTGAAGAACTGGAAAAGTCAATGAGAATGGCAATACGCGTTTTCAAGATTAAACAGCGTTGGATGGAGTCACAAATGGCAAATGGACTTCTTCCATTCGTGACACAGACTCCACGTGGACCGAATGGGAAACATTTACCTCCCGCGGTTGATAGTACTCAATTAAGACACGTAATTGGACTCGTTGGAGTTAATGAGCTTGTTCAATATCATACGGGATATCAACTCCACGAAGATGATTCGGCACTTAAGTTTTCATTGCGTTTTGTGATTGAGATGGAACGAATCAAGGAGATGTTACAGAAGGAAAGTGGACTACTATTAGCATGTGCACGCACTCCCGCGGAGAGTACCGCTCAAAGAATGGCTATCTCAGACCTTGTTCATTTTAGGGAACAGGCAATGCAAGTGGTAAAAGGTGATTTGAGTAAAATTGGGGAGAACGGGATAAAAGGCGTAGATCTTCCTGTTTATTATAGCAACGGAACCCATGTTGCGGTAAATGCAGAAATCCCACTTTCGAAGAAAATGTCAATAGAAGGCAAATTCTTCCCAGCACTTTCAGGAGGGAATATTTTTCATTGCTGGTTAGGAGAGGCGAGTCCTGATCCTAATGCATTGATGGATGTAACGCTCAAAATGTTCACTAAAACACCAATTGGCTATATGGCATATACAAAAGACTTATCGGTCTGTCGTGATTGTAGCTCTACAATCTCAGGTCTTATAGACAACTGTCCTGTTTGTTTTGGACAAAATATGGAGTGGTATAGTCGTATCACAGGTTATTACCAAGCTGTAAGTGGCTGGAACGCAGGGAAAAAACAAGAATTAAAAGACAGGTACAGACTTCGTACAAAAATGTTGTTAAGTTAAAAAAAAAGTGAGCCTATCTAAGCTCTGTTTTTTCTTCTTACATTTTTTTAATTCGAGTTATTCACCCATTTGAAATTGCGATATCTCCCCGAAAATGTCTTTCAGTGCCCAGTACGTCTTCTTGTAAGTGTTATAGAGTTTTGTGTAGGTGTTGACTGCTTTTTTGTCCGGCTGCACCACCTTGTCCTTGAATCTCACGAAAGTGTTGACTGCACTATCAATAGACTCGTATAATTTAACACCCACAGCAGCTAAGCAGATGGCACCTATTGTTGAAACATCTTCGCTTACGGGTGATATTATGGATTTTCCTAGCACGTCAGCTTTAATTTTTCTCCAAAGCGCACTTCGAGAGCCTCCGCCAGTAGCGATTATCTTGGTTACTGGAAAACCTAATTCCTCGAATCGTTCGATAACATCACGGGCGTAATAGGTACTACCTTCCATAATTGCACGTGCAAAGTGAGCTCTGGTATGACTAAGTGTGAAACCAAGAAATGTGCCTCGTGCAGATGAACTCCATTCGGGTGTTATAGAACCTGTAGTCCAAGGAAGGAAGATAAGTCCTTCACTACCAGGCGGGACTGCTGTTGCCTTTTCATCCATGATCCAATAAGGGTCGACCTCTTTACCTGGTTCGCTTAATTTTTCGGCTTCTTTTATTTCTTCATGCGAAAATTGATCTCTAAACCAGCGAAGATTTGCTCCAACTGCCATGCCAGGGCTTTCCAATATCCATCTTTTTGGGTCTCCGTGGTTGTGCATTTCAAGTACTTCATTTGGATCTATGACAGACTCGTCTATCGAAATCAGAATTGGTTCGGCACCACCTGTGATGTCGCAGACCTCTCCACTCTGCAAAGCACCTGCACCTACTACCGCAACCTCTTCATCCCCACCTCCGGCTACTACTGGAGTTCCTGATTTCAGGCCCATCTCATTGGCTACTTCATAACTAATTTCTCCAATGACTTCTGTCGAAGGTACCGCTTCTGGTAATATATCAAAATCTATACCGGTTTCGCTCACAATTTTTTCTGACCAGATCCTCTTATGTACATTCCAGACGAGTGTGCACGATGCAAGCGTGTATTCAGTAATAAATCTCCCTGTCAATTTCAGCAAGATAAAATCGTTTGGATTCAAAATTTTATGCGTTTTCTCGTAGATTTCTGGCTCAAATTCTTTTAACCAGAGGATTTTTGGAAGAATATGATAGGAATCGATTGTAAGACCAGTTATTTCATGAAGTTCCTTACCATTATTTCCGAATATTTCTCGTAATTGTCGGGCTTGGTTGTCTGACCTTCTGTCCAAATAAAGGATTGAATTGTAAAGCGGTTCACCATTTTTATCGACTGCAGTGCAGCCGTCAGTTTGAGAGTCTGATACAACAGCAGCTATATCCTCTTTGTTTATGCCGCTTTTTTCAACTGCTTTTTTCACTGTATTCTTAGCTGCTTCCCACCAAAGATTTGGATCAGTTTCTGCCCAAATAGGCTGAGGCGTTAAAACTGGATAATCTTGGGACGCTGCAGAACTTATAACCTTGCCTTCGTCGTCACAAATGGTCACCTTAAGCCCGGTGGTTCCAACATCTATGGCAACAAGATAAGAAGACATGGATATTCTCCTCCTAATGTTATTAAGCTTATTATATTGAGGTGATAATATATAAGGCTTTTAACAGCACACATTTGTCTCTCATCAACATTCACGTTAAGCGAAAGAGGTCACTTCGCATCGTACCGTTATATATTTGAGATATCAGCCATATAGAATCGGATTAATTTGTGGTGATGAAAATGAAAATACTCATTGTTGGAGATGATTTTACACCTGCCGCAATGTTCCGTGAGGAAATAGAAAAAAAACTTGCGCCAATGGGAGAAGATTTAGAATTTACAACGTTTGATATTGAAATAGACGAGAAATCCGTTGTTAAAGGATTACAAGGGATAAAAGAATATTTTGGTACTCCGCAAGAGTTAATAGATAAAATAACTGGTGTTGAAGTCTTAGTCATCACTTTCGCTCCTATCACAGAAGAGGTATTGGAAGCCGCAGGCAAATTGCGCGTTATAGGATGTGGACGAGGAGGTCCAGTCAACGTCAACGTTGATGCTGCGACTAAGCGAGGCATACCTGTCTTAAATACTCCCGGAAGAAATGCTGATGCAGTTGCTGACTTTACTCTCGGTTTGATTATTGCCTTAGTTCGAAATATTGTGACGGCACATAACTGGATAAAAAATGGTGATTGGATAACTCCACGAGAAGACACATTCGAAAAACCAACAGGACCCGAATTGAATGGACGAGTTTTAGGATTACTTGGGGTAGGTGCAGTGGGTGCATTAGTCGCAAAAAGAGCGCAACCGTTCGGGTTAGAAGTTTGGGGATATGATCCCTTTATACCAAAGGAAAGATTTCAGGAACTTGGCGTAAAGCACGTAGAAGATATAAACGAAATTATAAGCAAGGCAGATATTATCAGTGTCCACGCGAGACTTCCAAAAGGTTCAAAACCTCTCATTTCATCGAAAGAATTTGACATTATGAAAAAAACCGCATACGTAATAAACACTGCTCGAGCAATAGCGGTGGATCAAGATGCATTAGTTCAAGCATTGCAGGAGAAAAAGATCGCTGGTGCCGCTTTAGATATATATAATGTAGAGCCCATAGATCATCCTAATGACCCATTATTAAAACTAGATAATATACTACTTACTCCACATGCCGCAGGCGTGTCTTATGATATTCCCCGCAGAACTGGAGTGATGATCGCTGAAGGACTGCTTCAGTTTTTGAGTAAAGGCACCGCACCTTACGTAGTCAATCGCGAAGTTTTAAAAGGAAAATAGAGGGCGCAGAGGCGCCTTTACTAAAACGTTTATTTATAAAACGTCAAGAACTGCGTTTATATTTTCTTTGATTGTACCGCCTGGGACAAAAATACCGTCTTGTATTGCGCCGCCAATTGTGAATGTCCAAACGCCTAACTCTTTCATTTTATCGATTCTTTCAAAACTGTTGATCGACCCAGCTATGATCAGCGGGAGTCCTACGGCTTTTTGAACTTCTTGTATGAGTAATGGGACTTCTGATGCAGGTTCACGTCTATAAGCTAAGAGATTGATGCCGGCAATGCCCTTTTTCTTCACCATTTTACCTTCTTCCACTATACCTTTGATAGTGCCTTCTAAAACGCAAGGATGTCCTACAATCTCACCAATATATGGGAAAAATCCTATATCAGTTCCAGCAATCGCTTGCATGGAAGAATCAATAAACGTTCCGCCGCACACAAAATCAACCCCCAGATCTACTGCCAATTTTGCCGATCTAAGATTCAATTCTTCCGACTCACTGACGACCTCGATAAATATTTCCATATCCGTTTCACGTAATTTTGCCATTAAAGGCTTATATTTGTCCGGAGATAGTCCTCCTTCCTGAGGATCTTTAAATCCAATATATCTAAGATTGGTATCCATTATCTCATCTACGACTTCAAGCGCATTCGGTATTGTCACATCATCTTTTGTCAACATGTAAATTAATTGCGTCACCCG
>JAEOSO010000093.1 GCA_016840315.1 Candidatus Borrarchaeota archaeon
GACGTGTGCTCTTCCGATCTATAATAGGTTCTTCTCGTCTTCTTTTATCGGATTGTCTCTAAGGAGTATCATTTGTAATTTTTCTAGGTTCTCTAATCCTTTGATTTCTGTAATCTGGTTTTGATTTAGCAATAGTTCTTGCAAGTTGATCAGGTGTTCCAAGCCTTTAATTTCTTCTATTTGATTGCCAAGAAGATACAATCCTTGAAGGTTAGTGAGGTGTTCTAGTCCTCTAATATCTCTTATCTGATTATAACTAAGATCCAGTTGTTGTACGTTAGAGAGACTTTCAAGCCCCTTAATCTCAGTTATACGATTATGACTAAGTTCCAGTGTTTTGAGCTCAGAAAAGTTATCTAATCCCTTGATTTCACTTATTTGATTAGAACTGAGGGTTAGCCTTTGGAGTTTAGTGAACTGCTCCAAGCCTTTGATTTCTTCTATTTGATTGCCGTTGAGAATTAGTATCTGCAGGTCAGTGAGATTTTCTAATCCTTTGATTTCTTTTATTTGATTATTAGAAAGGATTAATACTTGGAGACTAATTAGGTGCTCCAGCCCACTGATCTCTTCTATTTGATTATCACCAAGCCTCAGAGTTTTGATGCTTGTAAGATCTTCCAATCCTTTAATCTCGGAGATAGATGTAATTCCTTTATTAAAAAGGAAGAGAGTATCATTTTTTATAAAAGATTTTTTCCCTTTAACTGTCACAAAATCTCTTGTCATCTACTTATCTCACTTCTAACTAGTGAATTAAAAAATCATGTTAAAAATTACTTTTTTTAGAATCTATACGAATGTGGTGATCAACTTTTAATTTGCGTAGCTACCTGCTTTCCGAACTCTCTGCATTTAGGAAATTCTTCCTCTGCGATTGGCCCCTTCATTCCTTCAACTCTTATTGATAACCCATGCGTCACAATTTTCAATCCGGGAGCTTTATCATTAATTTTTTCCTCCATTTTCTTCACTGCCTTATCGAAGTCTTTGTGCATGTACGTGTCAAAAACAGCAACCAGTTTATTAAGAGTGAGCTTCCCAAGCTTGTCGATGAACTTCTTCGCGGTTCTAGTTGGTCCACCCATATGATTTGGAGAACCCATTAAAATCACATCATAATTAATGATCTTCTTGAGATCAATTTCTTTCATATTGCTAATTGTAACTTCCATTCCTTCAACTTCTCTCATACCCTCTACGATCGTTTCAGCAACAAGTTTGGTGTTACCGTACTTCGTATCAAACGCAACTAGTACTTTTGTCAAAACATTCACCTCTTACGGTTGGATATAATGAGGCTAAGTGTTTTATCAGTCTATTTGTAATTAATTGGTATTTTCAATGTTAATGTTTTGTGAAATGTTCATATCCTCTTGGGTAAATCTCCCTCTTTTTTCCACTCTCAATATAAAATAAGCCTTCTGTCTTCACTGCCCTCCCAATAGGTATAAGCTGCCCTTTCACGGCATTTAGAGCAGTAGAAGCATGAACTATTTTTTCTGGTGATATTGTAACGATTAATTCAAATTCTTCGCCGCCGTAAAAGCATAAGTCGAATGGATCGAGATGATTTAGTCTTGCAAACTCCTCCACTGAGAAGTCGATTGGTAATTTATTAATCTCAATCCCAATATTGCTAGCCTTTGCTATTTCGTGAAGAGACCAGGCCAATCCATCACTTGAGTCTATACTTGATGTGGGAGTTTTTGATTTCGCCAATGCCATTCCTTCATCAAGACGCGCTTTTGGACAAAAGATTGCATCGATGAACTCATTTCTTAAACGTCCAGGACACTCTAGATTTTCAAGCAGGATCTTAAAGCCAGCAGCAGTCTTTCCAAATATGCCTGTCACACAGACGATATCTCCTTCTTGAGCTTCTGCCCGCGAAACTAACTCTTCTTTATTAGTAAGTCCCAGTGCTATTCCCGTAATAACCAAATCATCGGCTTCATTTGTATCGCCTCCAAGATACGGCACTCTATATAACGAACATGCATCCTTGAAACCGTGAATTAATTCCTCAATAGTATTTTTACCATAATCTGAAGGAAAACCTAAAGCAGATAAAAATCCGACTGGTGTTGCACCTTTTGCAGCCAGGTCGCTTACGTTCATGACAATGACCTTTTGACCAATTTGTCTTGGTGACATTCCTTGAGGGGCGTCTGTTTTACGTACAAACATATCAGTATTTATGACTAACACTTTGTCTCCTATTTCAATAGCGACAGCATCATCATTAAATGGAAGCAAAGAACTCAAAGAATCTCCTATAATATTATAAATTAAAGAAATAATCTTCCGCTCACCTAAAGGCTCTTTACTCATACTTGATCGACCTATTAAAGAATGATCCAAATATTCACAATTTGGTATGACAATAAACTCTATAAAAATTGGCAATTAATGAAGAAATGTGGAAAGAAAATTGGCAATTAATGAAGAAATGTGGAAAGAAAAATGGATGACAACGAGCAAATAAAGGATTCAGTTGAAAAGCGAATTGCCCTAAAGGCTATTAGTAAAATTATGCTCCCTACAATACTCTCCATTTCATTTGCAGTATTTCTCGCACTGCTCGTACTTTACTCACAAACACAAGTTGAAGTAACTCCATTCTCAGAACAAGAGGGAGGTCTAGGTGCTGCAGGTCTCAACGCCCTTGTTTATGTAATTGCAGCCCTACTTGGGGCGAGTTTGCTTGTAATTCTGTTAAAACGTGGATACGGTAAGATTTTAAATGCGTTCATGTTCTTTGGAATGACTTTAGGAGGAATTTTGCTAACGGGTTACTTTGGATTCGCTGTTTTAGTCATTTTTAATAGCCTGAATTTATTTTTTATTCTCGCAGTTGTTAGTATACTATTTGGTGTAAGCGCTGCATACATATTGCTTAAAAAAAACATCTCAAATCCTTATTTGCAGAATACAGTGATCTTAGGCTATGGAGGCGGTCTTGGGGCGTTCTTAGGTATCGCGATGCCAACATGGTCAACCATTCTTCTGCTCGTAGGTCTTTCTATTTATGATATTTTTGCTGTAACGCGTGGCCCTATCAAACAAATAATTGAAATATCAGAGGAGAAAAGCATAGAGATGCCTGCAATGACCTACTCAAGTAGTGAGGAGATAGAAATTGGTCTTGGAGACCTTGTGTTTTATTCAATGTTAACAGCGCACACATTTTTGAACTTTGGCTCATTTCCTCTGGTGATGGTTTCTGGAGGAATTCTTGCGGGTCTGATGATTACACTTAAACTGCTAGAAAAGAGAAAAATGCTTCCTGGATTGCCTATCTCGATTGCATTAGGACTTGTAGCCCTTTTTCTTTCATTATTACTTTCTGGTCAACTTGAATTGTTACAAATTATTGGGTCAAGCTAAAATATAATTTCTTATAGCGTTCGAGCATAAGAGAAAGGTTATATTCTTTTTCAACAATCATTCTGCCCTCTAAACCCATTTGTTGAGCTTGGTGTTCATCACTTAAGATATCTTGTACCGCGTTCGCAAGTTCTTCAACATTATATGGTCTAACAAGAAGACCATTTTTTTTATGTCTAACAACTTCAGGAAGTCCACCGACATTCGAAGCAATAACTGGCGTTTTCATAGCTAATGCTTCTAGAGGCACATAAGGGAATGGATCTGGCCAAATTGAAGGAACAACCACCACATCTGCTGCTGAATATGCTTGAGGAACTAGCACCGATGGGATTCGTCCTGCAAATATTAAATGCCTATCAATTTTCAAATCTTTCGCGATCTGCATTAAAAATGGCTTTTCTTCACCATCTCCAACGATAACAAGTTTGCAATCAGTTTCTTTTAGAATTAAAGGCATTGCTCTCAGTAGAAATCTAATTCCCTTTTCTTTTGTGAGACGACCAATACTAAGGATGATTTTCTGATTTTCCAGTTTGAAATATTTGATGAAATCCTCAGCATTAAGATCTGGAATAAATTTGCTAAGGTCGATGCCATTTGGAATAACTAAAACCTGATTTGGCGGAATATCGATTCGTGCTAATGATTTTTTAAGAGCATGGCTTGGTGTGGTAATCACGTTAATTCGATCAAAAACCTCTCGGTTAATTCGTAAACTCCTTTTCCATAGTTTCCAAAGAATTGGAGTGATAAAATAGTCACTAAAACGCGACATATAACTCGAAAAGCAATTTTTGCATGCAGTTTCGTCAATATCGTCGCAAATGTGGTTTCCAAAATAACTCCTCTGAAAGAAGCAAACTGGCCAATAATTATGCAATGTAAGAATTGTTGGAATCTTATATTGAATTGCGACCGAAAGTGGAGCTAAAGACATAAAAGGAATGCTTTGTGCATGAAAAATATCTGGGTTAATATGATTAATGAGTTTGGATGTTTTTTTAATGCCATATGGATCTATAAAGAATTTCGACAATTGTGGATGCAATTTTGGGCGATATCTGTAAATTTTAATGCCTTCAAAGTTTTCAAATGGTGGTAACGCATCAATTTGCCGTGTTAATATAGCAATTTGAAAATTATCATGTAAATAATGTTTAGATAATTGATAGATATGCTCCTCTACACCTCCTATCATGTGAGGATAGAAATAATCCGAGGCATAAAGAAGTTTCAAATAGACCACCGTGCAGAGTACTTAATGCAATGTCATTTTAAAGAACTTTTGGAAAAGAAAAGAATTAAAAAGAAATACATATTCGACCATGAAATTGTCTATGGAATAGTATTCTATTGGAGCGATAAGATTTGAATTATAATTTGCTCGAAATGACTCCTGAGGAAATTAAAACTGGAATTGTTGAGGGTAAAATTACCATAGCAATTCTCGGTCAGGGATATATTGGATTACCACTTTCGTGCTACTTAGCAAGTAAAGGTGCACGAGTAATTGGTGTTGACATTGATCCAACCGTTGTAGAACAAATAAATGCAGGATCACCACATATTTATGAACCCGGCTTAAAGAAAATACTGCAAGACGTACTGCAAAAGGAAAACTTTCGTGTTACTGCTGATGTAGGCGATGCTGTAAGACAAAGTGAGATAATAATGATTACTGTAGGAACGCCTGTTGAGAAAGATGGTATTAATTTTTCCTACGTTGAAAGGGCATGTAAGGACGTAGCAGGCAGTATGAAACGAGGAAGTATGATCCTCTTAAGATCTACAGTAGCGCCTTTATCTACAGAGAAAATGGTGCGCAAAATGCTACAAACTGGTTCAGGAATGATTGCTGGAAAAGATTTTTGCCTAGCTTTTTGTCCAGAACGAACTGTAGAAGGAAATGCGTTCAAAGAATTGCCAAGGCTTCCAAGAATTATTGGAGGAATTAATGAAAAAAGCACAAACGTTGCGGCAGCGATATTTGAGGTTTTGACTACTAAGGATAACATCATAAAGGTCAGCAGTCCGCGGATCGCTGAAATGGCGAAAATCTTCGACAACGTGTACCGCGACACGAATATAGCCCTCGCCAACGAACTTGCCGTTATTTGCGAAAAGCTCGGCGTGGACGTAATTGAGACAATAAAAGCTTGTAATACAGGTTATGGAAGAACGAACATGCTCATCCCTGGCGCAGGCGTAGGAGGATCTTGTCTAAATAAAGATCCGTATATTCTTTCCTTCTTAGTCCGTGAAAAAGGATTTGAACCATCTCTAATTCTTTCCGCGCGTGCGAGAAATACTTCTATGCCTAATCACGTCGTAGACCTCGTCATTGAGGCATTTGATAATATGAACAAGGAAATCAAAGGATCAAAAATAACAATTTTGGGATTTGCATTTAAATCAGATACCGATGACACACGCGAGACTGTTGCAGTCCCAATTATCTCTATTCTAAAAGAACAAGGGGCAAATATAGTTGTATTTGATCCATATGTTCCTCAAGAAAAAATTGAATCTCAAGTGGGTAAGGTCGATAAGGCGCAAGTACTCCTCAAAGCAATTGAAAAAAGTGATTGTTTAGTTGTTCTAACAGATCACCATGAGTTCAGACAGTTGAACTTACCTGAAATAAAAAAACATCTTGCCATCCCTGCAGCAATAATAGATGGACGTCATGTCATTAATCCAAAAGAAGCCATAAAGGAAGGGTTAATATTCAAGGGAGTAGGACGACCAGCAACATACTTTAAAGAACAATTAGAACTGTGAGAGGTCGTAAATACTTCCTAGAGTGCCTTAAGAACATCTCTATTGAGAATTTGAACGATAGACCTCCAATCATATTTTTTCTCAACTAATTCTCGGGCATTTTTACCTATTTGCTTTCTCAAATCGGGATCTATAATTAGTTTAACGATTTGCCGAGCGAATTCGTTCATATCATCTGCTAAAATAATGTTTTTTCCATTTTCTACAACAATGCCCTCTGCTCCAAGTTTTGTTGATATGACAGGTTTTCCTAAAGCCATATATTCTAGAATCTTCAGTCGGGTTCCTGAACCTGAAAAGAGGGGTGCGATTGCTATATCTGCCGCTGCAATGTATTCTTCAACATCTTTGACATAGCCCGAATAAAAAACCGCTTGATGGCTGAGATGAGAGGGAGGGTTCATCCCAACGATAAGAAACTTGCATTTCGGTATCTGCTGTAAGACTATTGGTATAATTTTTTGGAATATCAATAGTAGTGCTTGTAAATTTGGCTCGTAATCTAATTTCCCCATAAAAATTACTAAAGGA
>JAEOSO010000170.1 GCA_016840315.1 Candidatus Borrarchaeota archaeon
ACAAAAGTCTTATCTGCCAAGACGGCCATGCCAACTTATATTTTATCCCCGCAGGACCGGTACCGCCAAACCCGGTGGAACTGCTAGCCTCGGACCGTTTTGCCAGGCTGATGAAAACCTTGACCCAGTCTTTTGACCGTGTGATTCTGGACGGACCTCCCTACCAGGGCTTTGCCGATACCATGGTGCTTGCGCAGCATGTGGGCGGCGTGGTGGTGGTCAGCAGCATAGGCGAAACTACCCGTAATGCCTTGCGCCATTTTAAAAGGAGCATGTTCAACGTTCATGGAAAGATTTTAGGGTGTATCATCAACAAGGTCTACCTTACCAAGCTTTATGGATATCATCCCTACTACAAATATTACAGCTATTACAGTAATGACAGCGTTCTGGACTACAAAAAGAAAAACAAACAGCTGTCGCAAAATACCTCTTAAATTAGAGAGGTAACTTGTTGCAGGCATGTTACATATAAGTTCGAAAAAAAGATAAAGATGAGGTTAACACAACAGTGTCATTAAGTTGTTTAGCAACTATATATAGTCGTTTATTTCTTACAAAATACAATATATAGACTATGTATGACCTAATTTGAGCGATTGTCGAGTTTGCCGAAGATGCAAGGCATGAGACATGCAGCCGTAGTATGCTACTGCAAATGTCTCATAACGCAGAAGATTCGGTAAAATCGGCAATCCCGGAGGGTTTCAAATTGTGACAATTTATTATTTAAAACGAATCTATCCAACTGGTGGGACATATTAGTTGTTTAAGTGCTGTATATATGGTTGAAATCATTGCCTCTATATTGATCTGTCACTATTTGAAACGCTCAATTTAGGTATGATTAAGTTGCCTATCATGGCTGATTAGTTTACAATTATTCAGCAATGATCTTAAAAAGCATGTAAGAACAACTTCAGGACAAAATCTTCAATTCAGGGGATTTAAAAGAGGTTGTGCAACTGTTTCAAGATGGACACCCATGTACCTATCCTTCTATAATTTGAAAGACAAGCCGTTTCAGATGAGCACGGATCCGCATTACCTCTGGCTCGGTGAAAAGCACAAAGAAGCCCTTGCGATGCTGAAATATGCCTTTTACGGGAATAAGGGGGTTCTTGCACTCACAGGGGACGTGGGCACAGGCAAGACGACACTAATCAATGCCCTTATCAAAAGCCTTGGAAAGGATGACCTGGCTGCTACGATTTACGATCCTGGCCTGGAGATACTCGAGTTCTTCAACATTATTGCTGATGCGTATAACATGGACAGAACCTTTGACAGTAAGGGTGAGTTTCTCATTCACTTCAAGCAATTTTTGAAAAAGGCCCGTGCACGAAATCAAAAAGTATTGCTGGTCATTGATGAAGCCCAGCGGATCTATCACGAACTGCTGGAAGAGATACGGCTTTTATCGAACCTTGAAGAAAAGCACGTTAGACTACTAAATATTTTTTTTGTGGGCCAGAATGAATTCATCGATATCTTACAGGAAAATAAAAACAGGGCGTTAAGTCAGCGAATTACTATCAACTATAACCTTGAACCGTTGACGCCAAGTGAAACAAAGGCTTATATCAACCACCGCCTTAAAGTCGCAGGCGCTAAAGCGCCTATTTTCAAATCAGAAACAATTCATGAAATTATTGCTTTTTCCCGGGGCTTCCCCCGCCTGATCAATATCATCTGCGACCATGCCTTGTTAACCGGCTATGTGAAGGAAGTAAAAATCATAGACACAAATATCATCATGGAGTGCAGAAAAGAACTACTGATTTCGGAACAGATTCCTTTACAAGATACGGATTATCCGGACGATGCATACGAACTCCGCCGACATAGAATCCCCCTTGTCCCGCCGGAAAGCGGTCCCGTGCCTATAAAAACGCGCATCGTACCGGCGGCCCTGGGTATTGCCTTCCTTGCATTGATAGTAATTGCGGCCT
>JAEOSO010000171.1 GCA_016840315.1 Candidatus Borrarchaeota archaeon
TGACTTTGACCGTCAAAGTCACACTAAGATATGCTCACCTTTCTTCTGATCACAGGAAATTAGCTTTGGATGTTTTATGTAAGATAGTCACAAAAAGGGAAGATTAAAAAATTCACCGAAGGAGTGGATCTTGAAACCCTTTATGAGCCCTCGCTTGAATTCCATTAAGACATATTTTGAACAAAAAATGGGCTTGGTATCAAGGCGGGAGTTGATTTTCTTTTGATCCTGGGAATGCCCAACTACACGTATGTATTGAATGGTGGTATCGAGGAAATACGACAAGATTATCTCCTCAATCAATAGTAGGTATGGTTCTTATTTTGTACTTTCTCAATATTCTGCCACACTGTCTTGCGTTTTCCCTCTCTAAACTGACTTTCTTTAGAATCTGAATAACATCTTGCATAGCCTTCACTTGATCTTTAGTCATGCCTTCCGAACGAATAAAAGATAAACCGTCTTCTAAAAGAGTGGTCGACTGTGAAAAGTAATTGTCGCAATGGATAACGCCTTCCGCCAATTGGACTACTTTTTTCTTAATTTCAACTAGGGTAAGTTGACGAAGATTTCTTCATCGAACTGATCAAAAAGGTCTTGGAATAGTCTCTCTATCTCTTCGAGTTCAGATAGTATTTCTATTGAACTGGGAAATTCAGTCACGGGATATTCTCCGAATGTGGCGGCTTGCGTTTGGTCTCGTCGCTCAATGACCACGTTGACAGTTATATCTGCAGGAACGCCTTCAACTGATATCCAAGGTAACCAACGATGAGCGGATGGACCTGGTTTTTCGCCGAGTTTCTCTTCAGGACCTTCATCACCCAGGTCACCCGTGGGAATAAAACGCTGAAATCGATCACCTAAAGTCATGTGAGCCTCCCTGTTATATTGTCAACCAACCTTTGAGCTATTCCTTGTGAAAATTTAAAAATATTAGTAATACTCTCTGAAGAAACATCATGACGATAACAATCAATATCAACTAAAAGAGCAACCTGCGGAAGCTGTTTTCTGTCTTCGGCTTCAAAATCTTCATCCCAAAAACGTTGTGAGATTTCATCGCGGGAAACAGGACCAAAAACGAGATTGTGCTTGTATCCCCTTTCCTCGAAAAACATATGACATGCTATGTCAGTAGTCTTCCCGTCCGGAGCGATAATCTCATCCATGGTGTCCTTGTAAAAAGACCTTTTGATGGTTTCTCTTAAACCATCAAAAGAAATCTGCTTTTGCTCTAGGTACTGAAACCTAACTCCAATGCGGCCCAAAGCCTTCACCTTCAATTGGTCACAGTAGGCTTTCAGAACGTTCTGGGTAGATTTAAAGAAACTAGGGGGGGTAGCCTCGTTGAAGTGAACAATAGAAGCTCGCCAAGCCTGTAATATTATTTTCTTGCGGGATTCTTTATTAAAAAGCTTGAGAACTGACCCATCCGTGCTATATGTATAATCAGGATAGTCTTCTCGAAACCCCTGCGCAAATCTAGCTCTAATGTCGTAGTACAGGAGAGTGAGCTTGAAGCGAATTTCACAAATCAGCCTCTTCACAATCATCTGATGTCCCTAACCCAGCTGTCGCCAGCTATTTTGTATTGTTTTCCGTTACAAGTCTTAGCTGTTTCTCTAACATAATTGAAGTTTACTTCCCTTTCAAAAACAGTGCCGACGACATGGGACTCCTAAGACTCGTTTAACTTCCAAATAGCTTAATCCTGTTAAGAATCTCCTGTCATATTTGTCCATATCTTTTATGAATGATTTTGCATTCTCGAAGTCTCTAAAAGTAAAACATAAGTGCCAAGACCTGAGCCTGGCCGAATAGTATACGTCTGACATAACGTGTCCCTATTTATTGTTAATATTACGGAGAGTAAGGTTTTTAAGGTGTTAATTGCTGTAGTCTTGAGTCCTAAAGGGTTTCAAAGATTTTTGTAAGTGGGGTGA
>JAEOSO010000172.1 GCA_016840315.1 Candidatus Borrarchaeota archaeon
TCAGTTACATTAAAGAACTTGTACGGATGATGGTCGTCTGGATGAACGTAGCTTTCATCAGGCAGCAACTCAAAATTTGCATCAAAGTAAAGGTTAAAGACTATTCGAAAAGAATTTACCGGTGTTACAGACGGATACAAAACATCCTTATCAGCGTTGGGCAAATAGTATGCGTTTAATATCATCATTTTCTGTCTAAGTTCCGCGCCGCTTATTTCCTGCCAGTTGGTGGATCGGCCTGGCGGGTACGGCCCCTCATCTCCTTGAAAAATAATAATCGGAGGAACTTCTGACTTCGACAATAATTTATCAATGAGCATCTCGATCTTCTTATTAACAAAAATTAATTGCTCCACGTAGTTCACCTTTCTACTTCTTTTCCTCTCCTCCTCTTCTGTCAGGAAATCGCCATCTTTGTCAAATACAAATGGAGCGTGGGGAGTGAGCATATGGGCAAAAACAAAAGTAGGTTCTCTTATGTTGGGCATCTCAGCCAGTTTTTGGAATTTGTACAGGACTCTCTTCCTTTGAAGTAGGCGCTCGTCGCCCATCCATTGCAGCAGGGGTTTCTCGGAAATACGTAATTTAGTAATAAAAGGATAGAGTAGAGTGGTTTTGTATAGAGACATTGAAAATTCCGGTAGGGAAAACAAATTGAAATTCAGATCAGCATTGTTATTTCGACGTGTTGCCTCCCACCAGGACCCGAAATGTATAAACTTATACCCTCTCGCCTTTAAGAACCGCCACACTTCATAGTTTTGCAACATCTCAACCAGTGGCCTCCAGTTCCCTGATTCCTCTCCTATCATTTCAGATAGGTAATTGATGTACTCCATATTTAGAGACGATGCCAGCGAATGAGCGGTTTTCAGGTAATTGGCGCTGCTTCGGGCAACATAGAATCCCCTGTTGATTAGGTAATCTATAAACTCGCGATTGTCGAAATCATAGATTTCTTTAAGTGTATTCGCCCCTGCATACCTATCCAAGACTATATAGTAAATATCTGGAAGCGTATCTGCCTTTCCTGAATCTACTGCATTGACTCTTGCATTCTCTTTGCTCCTGACACTCTGCCAGGGCTCTGTCTTAAGCTCATAAATCCCAATATTGACTAAGGGAAATGCAACCAGGAAAGCTGCCACGACATTTAGAATGTTCGTGAAATTATGCAAATGCATACGTGTTTTCTTAATAAGATAGGCACAACAAATGAGAGCAGCATACCAAAGAAGTACTAGATATGTGTGGGGATTAATCCCAAAACCGCCTTTCAGCCAATCCGGCAGGACCTCAAAAACATGACCATAGGAAAAGAAAAGAACTAGAAAGATAGATACAACAACTCCTGCTTTTTTGCTATCCCGGAAGACAAGATAGGATAATAGCAGCAGGAGCAGGAGCGCAAGTCCTAACATAACTGCTGATGGGAATAGAGTGCTAGAAAATGAAACTTGCCCTATGTTGTGAGCACAAAGAAAAAAAATAGGAAAGATTGCAAATAGAAATGGGTGAATAATGAGTGGTTTCTTCATGATACTCAGGTCTCTCTTTTTCGCATCAGGTACAGAGTTCTTTCCGAGTCTCTGATTCTGACAGAGCTTTGTATGCTGAAGTATCTGCCAAATTCACTCTCAAAAGCTTCCTGGGTATAATCGGGGAAAATATCCTCTCTGGTTGATAGAAGCCTTTGGACCTGCGAGTCACTTTTGGGGACAAATTCAATGATAAGTGAGCTGCAAATTCTACCAAGAAAGCTGGCAACTCTCTCAAGCGGCAGGTTGTTAGAGATAGCCAAATGGTGAATCAAAGCCAGGGCAAGCACCGTGTCTGCGGGGCCACGTTCTAAAAGCGACATTCTCTCCTGATTCTCCAGCCAATATTTGGACTTGGATTGGTCAAATCAAACACTAGAGGAAGAA
>JAEOSO010000173.1 GCA_016840315.1 Candidatus Borrarchaeota archaeon
AGGGAGGGGATCGGCTTCCCCCGTCCATAACTGTATGAAATGACCAGGCCGGGAGACCCGGAATCGAAGAAAAGATTTCATAACCCTTTTTCCTGCTAATAATATTAATAAATACTATTGCTTAGCTATTCTTTTTAATATATTTGCCCACAGATTTTTATGAGGACCCTTTCGTATAATCCACAGAAAAGAAGTTTACAGGCTCATAAAGAAACGGATAGAGACTTAGGACCTGTGCCTTTCAACGGTAATTTCGATCTCTGCCCTTCCTGCCTTGTTGAACCGCGTTCACCCTGTGAAACTCACTCTTGTGACAGCTTGCCAAGTTAAATTCACGTCAGTGACAGCGAAGCGTATTTAACAGTGGCGGAGCGCATTTCACTGGGGTCCCTTCAAGGTGTTCAACTGGGGTGTATTCCGTCCTCTGCCTCTTCCTAACTCAACAATGTAAATTGGCACTTACGAGCCGTTCATAAGTTTACAAGTTGACAACGTCCCCCATTCATTTTCAAGATTGCCTTGAAATCTTCAGGATAAGCCTCGACTTATCTAATCTTCTCTGTATTTAAACTCCATTAGGTTTTTCAAATATCTGCTTGGGTTTATCCTTGTTCAGCTGCAGTCAGTGCCTTAATCCTCTTACGAAAACGAAAGGTTAACAAAATAAATCCCCCAAACCAACCCGCCAGCAATAACATAACCACAACAATTCCAACTGGCTTCACAACCAGCACACTTACCCCAACAATCAACTGAAGCAACCCATATCCCACCGAAATCTTCCAGTGAGTGATCCCCATTTCATTGGCCAAAAGCTGGTAAAGGTGTTTTCTATGTGCCCTCGTCAGTCTGTCCCTGTCCTTTATCCTCACCACCAACGTCGTAAGCTCATCCACGTAAAACGGAAAAAGAAATGCGCTCAAAACCATGAAATCCAAAACATCTCTTGAGAGCCAAACCACCATTGCGGCAAAAACAAAGCCAAGCAGAATACTTCCCACATCTCCAATAAATACCTTAGCCTTAGGCATATTAAAAGGTAGAAAGCCAAGGCAGGAAAGGGAGATGCAGATAGACAGTACTACGAATAAGCTATCCCTGTCTGAAAGGAAGCTATAAAGAGCCAGAAGCCCAAACCCCACTATCCCGGTAATTGCAGCAATACCATTAATTCCATCCATAAAATTATAAAAATTAGCAGTTCCAACAATAAAAATGATCAGAAACAAAAACCAGAGTACAAAGAGCAATAAAGCGTGGTAAGGAGCAAGTATTAAGGAACGGGAAGTTAACAAGAAAGATATTGTTGCAATAAATTGTACAGTCACACGAAACTTTGGAGAAAGCTCGGATCTGTCTCCATAAAGGCTTATCAAAGCAAGAATGGTGGCTGAAAGCCAGAATCCTGAAGGGATTTTGAGTACCAGTGAGGCTAAGGCAAAGGCAGCAAGTATTCCAATACCTCCTCCTTTTGGAATTGGAATTTCATGTGAACTTCTATCCCCGGGAATGTCAATCAAGCTGCATTTATAGGCGAATTTGGAAACAACCCAGGCACCGACTCCAGCTAAAATGAAACAAACAAGGTATAAAACTGAGTTTGGCATTCCACAACTTAGAGTTGGTACCCAAAAATCATTTTAGTGAGCAAACACTGTCTCCAAAGAATGACGGGGCCTAAACCCGGTCCCCATCATTTTTCCATTATCAAAAACCAGATCAGAGGCCAATTTATCATAACACGAATGGAGCCAGTTTCTTTTATTAGGCAAGAAGAGGCCCGCAATACGGGTTGCAAACCAGACGACAGAGAGTGGAGCAGAAATAAGAGGCCGGTTTGGATGGATGCCCGATTTCTGAAATACCCGAATAATCGTGTTAAATTCATAA
>JAEOSO010000019.1 GCA_016840315.1 Candidatus Borrarchaeota archaeon
TTGCATTGTTTTTTCCAAGTTTCTTTTGTGCATGTTGCTATTGAATTTGTGCATGTTGTTGTTTAATTCATCCATAGCATTTCCTATTGCATTTAATCGAATACTTATGGCACGCGGATCAAATTCCATGAAAATCCCTCTATCAGAGTCTTATTACTGTTCTACCATGAATATTAATAATGGTATCATTTGGAGTTATATTGAGGTACAATTGTAGAACTAAGAGCGTAATTGAAATTAGCTAGGTAGTGCTGGTTTATTGATTCTGAAAAAAGAATTGATAAAACTCTCTCAAAATTACTCGTGAACCGTTTAAAGGTAATAAAAGGTAACAAAAGGTAACAAACTAGTTTTCTATGAACTAACATGCATATAACCGAAATCTAAACATACAAAAACAAACTGAATCCAACATTTGATAGATTAGGGTGCTTACTATTGATTGCAGTTAATTTGTTGTATGCGTAGTTCAAACACATCAAGAAATGTAGAACGTATGTACTTGATATAATCACCTTTCTAAGGGAATATGATGAAGGTAATCAAAGAACTCAATGTAGTAAAGAAAAATTGGCGAAAAGTAGATCTCAGGGTTGCTCTATGCTATCCTAATAAATATCATGTCGGAATGAGTTCTTTAGCGATCCATCTAATCCAGTATCTTCTTAATTCCCGAGATGATGTTGTCTGTGAACGTATTTTTTTGCCCTACACACAATCGCAGCCTGCCTCATTGGAGTCGGGTCAACCGCTAAAAAATTTTGATCTTATTGGATTTTCCATACAATTTGAGACCGATTACCCTAATATCGTTAGAATGCTTCTCGATTCTCATATTCCCCCTTATGCTAAAGACCGAATTGATAAGGAACTCCCTCTTATAATCGGAGGCGGACCGTGTGGCTCTGGAAACCCAGAACCTATAGCAGATTTTTTCGATCTATTCGTAATTGGAGATATTGAACCTATACTTGACATTATTATAGATCGTTGCATAGAACTCAAGACCCCAAAAAGATATCTCGCAGAATTCTTGGATATATCAGGGGTATATGCGCCTTCACTACATCAAGATTCAATCAAAAGTGTATGGGTTAAAAAACTGGATGAAGTTCCTCATCCGCTACAACAAGTCGTTCCAATGGTTGACGTTGAGGATACTGTTTCCCCGGCATTTGGAAAAACATTTCTTACAGAAATATCAAGAGGATGTAGTCATGGCTGTCGTTTTTGTCTTATTGGCTGTATAAACAGACCATATAGGGAGAGGTCACTACATGTGCTGAAAACCATAATTGACACAGGGACGAGACTAACGGGCGTTGAAAAAGTTTCGCTGATAGGAGCAGCTCTTTCTGATTATAAGCACCTAGAAACTCTTTGTTGGCATATAGTTAATTCAGGTTTGAACTTATCTATCGCGTCTTTACGGGCAGATTGTGTCACTCCCAACCTTATTGAGGCTCTTACCAAGAGTGGACAGAAAACGATTGCATTGGCACCTGAAACTGGTACTAACGACCTAAGGTCTTGCATACACAAAGGAATTACCAATGATGATATTATAAAAGCTGTAGAAATTGCTTCTGAGCATGGTATCAACAATTTGAAATTGTATTATATTATAGGTTTCCCAATGGAAGGTCAAGCCGACTTAGAAGGGATTATTTCGCTTACTAAAACAGTTTTAAAATTGAAGTTTAGAAAAATAATGTTAAGTATAAATCCCTTTGTTCCTAAAGCCCATACACCTTTTCAGTGGGATTCACAGCCTCCTCTTGAAGTTCTTAGACAGAAAAAAAAGTTTATTGAGTCGGCTTTGCGAAAACTTGCACCAAGGATTGAGTTAAATTTCCTTGACTTTCGATGGGGAAAAATACAAACACTTCTTTCTACTGGAGGACGCGAATTAGGCGAAGTGGTAAAATCAGTCGCGGAGCGATCTGCATCTCTTGGAAGTTGGAGGTATGCATTGTCTCGTTCTCATATTGATTTAGAAGACTATATTCACCGCTTCAGTTTATATCAGGAGACACCTTGGGATCATATTCAGCATAATGTTCGAAAAGAGTTACTTATTAAAGAACGAAAACTTGTAGAAAAAGGAAAGCATATTCTCAGATAAGCGTATTAAGTGGTTGATGGACTAATTAACGCGCCATAGACTTCTCGAAATACCGAAGGTATATATATAGATGATACACATAAGAACAGTTCTGTAAGAAAACAACTGCTTGTGGGATTTTCTTGGAGTACAAAGAAGTCAAGAAAAAGTATCCGTCTTTGTCAAGAGAGATTGAAATAGAAACCACAAAAGTACGTATTAGTGGTTATCGCTCTGACAGTGATACCGGAGAGGTTGCAGTAGTATCAGGTCATAGTCTTACAGGATATGAGCCAGACGTTATTGATTATGTTAGACGTTGCGACAACGAGACACAGGCAAAAGAAATCATTGAATATCTAAAAAGACAAGGTGAAATTTCACCTCAATACGCAGATCGTCTCATGGAGCAACTTTTAAATCACCCGCTTGGCGTACGCAGCTTCGGAAGTAAAAAAAGTCCTGGATGGTATGAGAAACTGAGAAATCAGTAACTGTCTTACGAAGACTACCAAGGATACTCTTATGCCGCTGCTTCAGATACCGGTTCAGGTTCAACGTCCATAACTACATCAGGTACTCGTGTCACTTTGGATTTCATAATTTCACATTTTCTTAGGGCTGTAATCTTCTTTGCGGCGTTATAGATTTCGCTACCCACCTTTCCCAAAACAACTTGCTGTACGAATTGTTGAAAAGTAAGCTCCTCTGCCTTCTTTTGGATGACATCCTCCATGATTTTGCGAATTACATGTTGTTGTGTTGTTTTGGCTCGTGATAGAGTAAGAACGATTGCCGTAAGGCGTAAGGTATAGCCATCTTTAGTAGTCACATTGAAAATACCATCAATTCTGCTACTGCCTCTTCTGATAAGTGACCTCAGATAATCTCGTGTGAAAACATGACCTTTATACTCTGTGTATGCGATTTTGTTCTTAACTTCCATAATTTGGAAAAGTAACTTAACATGGATTTGATTGAAATCATTAGTGATGTCGTAAAGAGTAGTTTCGATTCTCCTGCCTACAATTCTGTCTGGATCACTTGCAATAGTCTCCCCAATATCGAGGTTTCCAAAATAACTAGGTGTTTGGATTTTATACCACTCTTTACTTTTCCACTTATCTACAGTTTTACGACGGCGTTTGGACAACTTATAGCCTCCACAAATATTTCAAAAGACGATGACATCTCATAAATTGTTGAATGATAATCATTTAATTCCATGAACCATCTGAATGATGTAAAATATCGAATGAACAAAGAATTTAAAAGTTTTGTTTCTCCGCAGATATAAAAAAATGCAAAGGTGTTCATTAGAAAATTATGTTGCGTCTCAGATTAACTCTCTAAGTTTAGAGAAAAATATTATTGGTGAATTATCGTCCTGGTGCCAAGAAGAACGCCATTATAAGCTTTTCTTTACCTGTGTTTTTGATGAAATGGTTTACCCCTTTTGGTATCCATAATGCGTCACCAGGACCAATTGCTGTCTCTTTTTCGTCTTCGCCATACCAGACAGTTCCTGTGCCACTTACACAGTAATAAACCTCATCTTGAGGAGGTTCATCATGTGCATGAGGGTCTAATCCTTCACCAGGTTCGAAATCGCCCATGACAAACATGCATGTTTTACTTCCTACCGTTTCCTTTGTGAAAAATATTCTAATAGATCCACCCAAGATTTTTTTTACTTCAGCTTCATTAAAATGAAGTTTTTTTACTTCAGCCATCTTTTTATCACCATTCAATGTTTGTATAGTATCATTATTATTAAACTATTTTTATTTAGATATTGCGGTAAACTAAGTTTAATCAGTTTCTGATCGATGTTTCTTTGTTTGGATCTCTTCTTTCTCGCGTATATGAATTAATAACGAATCAAGGGCATCAAGAAGAGTCTTAGTTTCTCCTGAACTCTCGATGGTTACCTGTAATTCATTATTATTTTGCTCAAAGCTAATATTCACTGCACGATTTACAGCAATAAGCTTTGGCTTCAGATATTGAATCAGTTCTTCAATATCTTGGCTTGTTGGATACCTAATTTGTAAATTTGTTTTAATTCGTTCAATCATTTTTTTCTGACCGATCAATTTATTCCTTAGGTTTGTGTTCTTTAAACTGAATATCTAGACTTTTCCGAACAAATTTTATGAATTGCGCCTCTTTGTCTATTGGCACACGAGCACCAGCCGCAATATCGTGACCACCTGCTTCCACTCCTCCTATATGCTCTGCTGCTTCACTAAGTGCCTTTCCGACGTTTATACCCCGGCTCACCAATTTTTCAGTCGCGCGTCCTGAAATTTTAATGAAGTTTTCATCTTCCTGAAATGCTATTCCAAGAACGACTTTTTCTGAAGAGAGCGTGTTACTGCTTCTAGCCAGACTTACCACTGTTCCAATTATTCGATCATCCACGAGCCCCTTACCGTCAAATATCTGCACATTCTCAAGATCAGTTATTCTCTCAGTATTGTCGCTTATGAGTGTAAGGTAGTCGGAAAGCCGAGTACGATAATTTGAAAGGACTTCCTCTGCCTCTTTGTAGGCTCTTCCACGGTCACCCATGCATATTGCCACACCTACACCTGCGCGCCCCATCCTCCCGCAGGCATTAAGGCAATATGCGAATTCTCGTGCATCGCGTAGAATCCCTCCCTCTTTTTCTTTAACTAGGGTATATACATTTCCGATAATACTTTGTGCATCTACTGAAGGAACTCCATGTTGTAAACTTCGCGTTATGAGAGCACTGACTAACTTTGTGCGCTCATCAGTAGTTAAATCAGCGATAGTTCTCCACTCATCCCCCTTTTTCAATGGGATTTGTAGTTCCACCAATAACTTAAAACATGCATCACGATTTCCAGTAATGTCTGGTATGTACGGGTCACTGTATTCTAAAGAAATATGGATTGGTCTTGTTGCCCGACCAAACAACCTTATGTCTTTTTTAACCTCCAGTATTTTAGCATTCACTGCGTCCTCAACAATTTTAGTGTTTAATCCGGTGAATGAACCTTGTTCTCCTTTATTTTGGCGGTCTCCAATCGCGCCAATAACTGCCAGTGCAGATAAATCGCTATTTTTGGTGTCCAATGCTTTGGCGCAAAAATAACTTACACCAGCACCACTTATATCATATGATCCATTAATTCCAAATGAATGAGGGTTAAGCTGAATAACTCCATTTACTTTGCCCATTGGAGGGTGATGATCAAGAATTATAGCGTTTGATTTTTCATTATCAAGGTACTTAGATATAATTTCCAATTGACCAGATCCCAAATCTGTGAAAATAAACAAACTGGTGTTGTTGCTTTCTTCCGATAACTTCGCCATTATATTTTCTTCAAGTTGACGAATAATCCGTACATGAATATCTGCTTTAGCCCGATATAATGCACTAACAATAATCCCTGCAGCAGCAATTCCATCTGTATCTAGATGGGAAATTATTTTGATCTGGCCGTTATTTTTTGTTTCTTCTTTAATTGCATCTGCGACTTCTTTTGCTTTTTTCAAAAAAATATCATGTTTTGAAGCATTCATGGTTACATTCCAAACCTAGAATTTGTATACAATGAACTAAATACTGCTCTAAAAAGAAATATAAAAGGATATTAGCTTTTGTATACCTTATTTATTTAAAATAAAAAAAGCATCGTAAAACAAATATTGAAGGATTTTTAAATTATCTAATTAACTGGGCCACCTTTTTAGGATCATATTTCCACTTGGGATCAATCTTCTTCGTTCTACGGTAATACTTTGAGAGCCGATGAATTTTTGCTTCTGTTAGTTGAAGACCTCTTTTTGAGTGGAGATCTTTTGGATTGGCTTCCAAATGGTTGCGTAAATGCCAAGCTTTTCTAATAAGGTTTAATATGTCTTCTGGAACTACCGGTAATAATTCATGCTCATTTAAATGTTGAGATACGCTTTTTCCAGTTTGGAGTTTCACTGATGGAATGCCATACTGATCTCTAAGAATTGTTCCAATCATAGCTTGTGATTCACCAGCTTTTGCAAGCTTGACAATAATATCATCTACCTCTTCTGGTGTATAACCAACCCATACAGGTGATTTTGTTCTGGGCGGGCGTTTGCTTGCACTTTTGCCTCGGGCTTTACTATGCATTCTAGCCATTTAGGTTTCCTCCACGAATATGCCTCTGGATTTCTATATGTTACCGTGTGTTTCAATTTTTAAGTTTTTAGATGAAGGATTCTAGATCTGAATGTTTTAAAAAGGTTGCCAAAAAGAAGCTCGGTCGAATTCTAAAACTTGCCATGATAACAGGAGACCGTTTATCTATTAAGAAACTCTTTATTTAGCATTTAAGGCAATATTTTTGATTAACACCTCTAAGAATGCTTAAATCAGCTCTTTTAGTTGCTTAGATGAATTTCGATAACAGTAGAAACCCAAATAGTAATTTATATATTGTCTTAGGGATTCAGATGAGGTTAAACGATTGAACTACAATTACTCATAGACAGTATTTCGGAGTGTTTTCAGACGTGCCCCTTAGGAGCAGAGAAATTAAAGGATTTGTAAGAAAGTTAGGTGCCGATTTGGTTGCCATCCTTTATGTTGATGGAATTGATGATGAGAATACAAAAACAGAACTAAAAAACTATCTAGAAGGTGCACGTTCAATAATAATTTTTGGAAGACGTTTAGAACATGTAATGATGAAAGAAAAGGATGAAGAAAGCGCCGGTTACCAAATTACAATCAGAAAAACTGTAAAGTTAATTGCACGCAAACTCGTCAGATTTATATTTGGCAGCGGTTTTTCCTCAAAAATCCTATCTAATCCTGAAGAAATGTGGAAAAGCAAAATAAATATAAAAAACCTTGCAGAACTTGCAGGATTGGGCCAAATTGGCTTCAATAATCTGCTCTTGACACCTAAGTTTGGTCCAAGAGTTTTAATTGCAGCAATTGTTACTGATGCACTTTTAGAGCCTGATGCAAAGAACGAATTAACGATCTGTTTGGAATTAAAAGGGACTTCTTGTAAAAAATGCGCAGACGCGTGTCCACAACTTGCAATAAGTTTTACAGGGCGATTTTATGAAACTAAATGCCTTAAACAACTCAATGAGGATATAGAGTTATATCAGTCTTATTGTTGCACTTTATGTATTACTTCGTGCCCAATCGGTCATCCAGATTCTTCAGAGCGATAAATAATTCATTTATCATTTAAAGAATCCAAAAGACGCCCAATGTCTTTTTGTGCTCTTTTTAATAACTTAATTGCTTTCTTTTTTGTTTTTTCGTCCATTGAATGAAAAGGAGCAGTCTTTCGCCATAACTCACGCAAGTCTGTCAATGCATAGAGAGCGTCAAAGGTAAGAGAAACCCGTTCACTCATTTTGTCCACCAACGAGAAGTTAAAAAGAAAATGGAGCCGGGGGGAGGACTTGAACCCCCGTATAGCGGATCTGCAGTCCGCCGCCTCTAAGAGGGAGACATCTCCAGCCTCTAGGCTACCCCGGCATATTCTTCTATTCAACGTGCATACTTCAATTTCTACATCAATCAAATGCGTCTTCGCCTAGTAGAAGAGCAATTTAAAAACATTTCTGATTTGTTGAAGAAACTGAATACAGAGTAACACATTTAAAACGAGATGACTGTAAACTTACAATAATAGTTATATTAAGGTACACGTGGTCAGAATGGTCAGATTACGAGAATGCAGTTTTTGTGCAAGTAAAATTGAACCCGGAACAGGGATGTTATACGTTAAGACAGATGGATCCACCAGTTGGTTTTGCTCAAGCAAATGTAAGAAATCGGGTTCTATGAAACGCAACCCACGCAAACTGAAATGGACAAATCGATATGAATCTAAGCGTTAAAATCTAATATCTCCTTTTTAGTGAATACAAAATGGATTTAGAAAACTGAGAATTATTCGTATAACCATTGTTCATCTATTCGCTTATATTTAACTATCTCTTCTTCTTTAAAGTACACTGCCATTTCTATTTTTGCGTTTTCAACAGAATCTGCAGCATGAATGACATTTCGCTCAAGAGTCATCCCAAAATCACCTCTAATAGTTCCAGGATTCGCCTCAAGAGAATTTGTCTTTCCGATGAGTGTCCTTACAGCTTGAACTGCATTTTTCCCTTCCACAACCATTGGTAGAGATGGTCCAGATGTGATATATTCTATTAGTGGTTCGAAAAATGACTTTCCTTTATGAACCGCGTATTGTGTTTCCGCTAACTCTTTAGACACTTGTAAAAATTTCATAGCAACAATCTTTAGTCCTTTTCTTTCAATTCGGGTAATTATTTCTCCAATTAGCCCTCTTGCTACGGCATCAGGCTTCAACATCACGAAGGTTCTCACAAATTCACTCATTACTTTGCCTCCTAACATTTAGACTATAGGACATTGAAAGCTTTACAACTTTAATCTTTTAACTGAATCGGCGGGAAGTCCCATCCGTCAGGGTGGGGTAGTTCACGATAATTAGAACTGAAAAAACATTGACCCCTCTGCATATTCTGTTACCCGAAGGAACGACAATTTCTTATTTTGAAAAGAGTTCATTGGTGTTCTCTTAGAATTCTATTATTTGCATATCTTCCTTCTCGGGTTTTTCAAGGACTTTGAGGTTTAACTGAACTATCTCATCAGAGATCATGTTACCTCTAACTGTTCGTCTCTTTCTCTGACCTGGTCTTTTTGGATGGAAACCGGGCGATGAAGACAACAAAATTCTTTTCCTGACAGCTCCATGCACATCAGGTCTCATAGGAAACCCATCTTTGTCACTACCACCGGTTAACACGAACTTATATCCCGGAAAGCCAATCGTTGCACCGTCAATTTCGTCTGAAATTTTGATTCCAAACAACCTGCCAATTTTTTCGCTCTCAATACCGATCTGTCGTGTTTTACCAGTTACTGGGTCAGATATAACTGCTTTATACTCAACCACGTTTCTTGTCCTCCGAATGATTCTGATTATCATCTAGTTTTAAAATTGTGAATGATTAAAGAACATGAATTTATTCGCTCTTTATAAATTCTGCGCTTTAACAACAAATTGAATTAAAATCCCCACAGTGGCCTTTCTTTCCGTTTTATTTCTTTTAATTCGTCTAAAATTTCTTTCTGAGATTCAGGTAATTCATCTTTGAACTTGTTTTTCAGAGTTGCAAACATCGTCTCAGACATGTCAACATATAAAATGTCTCCTTCCTTGAAGGTTCTTCCTACAGTAGCGCCTTTAATCGATATAGCAACTTCCTCCCCTTTTGTAGCCTTTGGAACACTGTCACCCTTATCTTGTATACCAACAATTTCTCCTACTTTGCGGCCATCTGACTCGCGAATTAATTGATATTTTTGACAAACCTGTCCTCCTAATACTTCAACGCCAACAACCGCTGGTTTATTTATTCTGAAAACAAAACCTGGCATAACTCTAATTTTTCCAGGTCTAATAATTGCTTTTTCGCGTTCTTCTCGTAATTCCTTTTCTTTTTCTAATTTCCACTCATCGAAATCCTCAACGAGTCTATAAATGATATTGTTTAGCAAAATAGGTATACCGAGACGATCTGCTTCTTCTTGTGCGTCTGGACGTACACCAATATTAAAGCCTAAAATTATTCCATTTAGAGGATCTTGTTCGAGAGAGACACCTGCATCAACCGCATCACGTTTGCTAACATCGCCAACGTTCGCAGTTCTTATAGGAATCAGGTTTTCTTTTAAAAGTCTAAGAATAGCCTCTAAAGAACCTAATGCATCTGCTTTTAAGATTATTCCCGCAATATCTGTAGATATAATTATCTCGCTGATCTCTTTTTCTATTTCCGCAATAAGGGAGTTTAAGTGTTCTTCATCAGTGAACACTGAAACTGATGCACCAGCAACAGCGTCATCGAGATTTGGCGCACCTATTTTTATACCAGCAGCTGCTTTTATTTCATCTACAGAACTAAATTTTTCTCTTGGATCACGGATCTCGTCCAAAGGTTTTGGAGAAAGTAATGCGCGAACTTTTGTTATAATTGGTTCTCCGATTCCACCTATGACAATATTATCGCCTTTCTTAATAATCCCATCGTAGATAATCGTATCAATAGTCATTCCCAAGCCTGGTTCTTCTTTAACTTCTAGAATTGAGCCTATTGCTGGTCCCTTTGAAACATGTAGTTTTTCTTGTAGATATTGCTGGGCTAAACCAGTCAGAATCATTAGAAGGTCTGCTACTCCTTCGCCAGTTTTGGCAGACGTAGGTACAATAGCCACATTTTTAGCGAAGTCTTTTATTCGATCGTATCTCTCAGCTTGGAATTTTTCCTTTGAGAGCTCGCCCATTATTTCATATATACGCTCATTAAGGTTAGTTTGAATAAATTCATTTTGTTTCTTGAAAGATGCTAGAAAGGTAGAGTTCTCGTTGGGTTTCCATCCCCCTATACGATCAATTTTATTTGCAGCGATCAAAAAAGGAACTTTTCGAGCACGTAAAAGATTTAAACTCTCCCATGATTGAGGCATAAAACCATCCATTACATCTATTACAAGAATTGCAATATCAGCTACACTCGCTCCGCGAGCCCGCAGGTTGATGAACGATTCGTGACCTGGTGTATCGATTATTAGAAGACCTGGTAAAGTGAATTCTATCTTGAGAGTATCAAGCAATTTCCCAGTAACTTCTTTAATTGTTTCCATAGGAAAAAAACTTGCACCAATGTGCTGTGTAATGCCTCCGGCTTCCCTTTTCTGCACTGCAGTACCACGGATTCGGTCTAGCAGTGAGGTCTTGCCGTGATCAATATGTCCCATGATGGTACAAATTGGAGCGCGTAAATCTTCCTCTTTTTCACTCATTTGTTTTAACCTCCACTTTAAGAAGGTTTGATTCTGAAGATCTTAGACAATTTCTGTCCGTATCTTGAAAGAGCGTTAATTCTATTCCTTAAAAAACTTTGTAAAGTTTTTGATTTAGCATTTAATGTGTTTTTTGATTGTGCCATCCTTTTTTCCTATGGCAAGTATTCGCCAATAACTTTAAAAGTGTCCTCCTGTTCCATTTGAAAAAAGGTGAGAAAAGATGGGTATTGAACTAACGGTATTAGACTCGCGATTTACGCTCATGATTGTAATAATAGCCATAGCCGGCTTAATTTATGCGGTATTGCTTGCACGTCAAACTATGAAACATCCCACCACTGGGGGTGATGCAGACAGAATTTCTGACGCCATAAGAACAGGATCAAATTCGTATCTAAGAAAGCAACTAACTTCAATAGGAGTGATGGTTGCAATTTTAGCGGCCATTCTTATGATGTTGCCCACGCATCAACCAGAGGGCTTCCCATCAATTCGTATAGGACGTATGTTAGCATTTCTGATGGGGGCTGGTTTCTCAGCAACTGTAGGCTATGCTGGCATGAATATTGCAACACGCGCAAATGTCAGAGTAGCTGCAGCAGCAAACAAAAGTTTCGGAGAAGCGCTTAAAATAGCATACAGAGGTGGAACAGTTGCTGGTATGCTAACCGATGGTTTAGGTTTACTTGGGGGCATAATAGCGTTCATTATTTTTCGTGAATGGGCGTTTGAGGTTCTATTGGGCTTTGGATTTGGTGGAACACTTATAGCTTTATTCTACCGAGTTGGTGGCGGAATTTTTACAAAAGCTGCCGATGTTGGGGCAGACCTTGTAGGCAAAGTTGAGAAAGGAATCCCTGAGGACGATCCTCGAAATGCTGCTGTAGTAGCTGACTTGGTTGGTGATAATGTGGGAGACTGCGCGGGGATGGCTTCTGATATTTTCGAGTCGTACGAAATCACAGAAGTAGCAGCGATGATTCTCGGTTTAGCTGCTTTTCCACCCGCTATTTACGGTTTTAAAGGCGTATTATTCCCACTTATGGTTAGAGCTATTGGAGTTTTAAGTTCAATAATCGGTACGTACGCCGTGAGACTTCGCGGTGAGAGAGAATCAGCAATGAAAGCGATAAACCGCGGTTACACGACTTCAGCACTGGCTTCTATAGTCGGGTTTTTCATTCTAAGCTTTTTCTATATGCAAGGGTTAACTGATTTAAACACGGGATTAGCTGTGGTTTGGTGGAAATTCCCAATTGCAGTAATGGCTGGAATTGGACTTGCAATATCAACAAACTTCTTAACAGAGCATTTCACCTCGACAGAGAGTGAACCTGTTAAAGGTATGTCAAAGGCATGTCAAACTGGTGCAGCAACCAACATCCTCGAAGGAATTGCTGTAGGGTATGAATCAAGTGTATGGGCAGTAATCAGCATAGCAGTAGCAATTTTTGTTTCTGTAATAATCTTTGGTTCGCTTGGCGTAACAGCTTTCTATGGCGTTGCACTTTGCGGTATTGGACAATTAACGTTGACCGGGAATAATGTAGCTATGGATACATTTGGTCCTATTGCAGATAATGCGCAAGGTCTTGCTGAGATGTCAAAAGACGACTACTTTACCCCTCAAGCAAAAAACGTCTTAGCAGATATGGATTCAGTTGGTAATACAACTAAAGCAGTTACAAAAGGAATAGCCATAGCATCAGCAGTAATAGCTGCAGTTTCGCTCTTTAGGTCATATATAGAACTCCCACTGCTTTTAGGTGGTGAATTACTGGTCTTAGATTTGTCATCTCCGTTAATCTTCATCGGATTACTTGTTGGCGGAGCGGTACCCTTGTTGTTCGCCTCGATTAGCATCAAAGCGGTCGGCAAAGCAGCAGCGAAGATGATTAGAGAGGTACGAAGACAATTTGCAGAAATCCCTGGGCTATGGGAGGGAACAGCAGACCCCGACTATGAACGGTGCGTAAGTATATCTACCCGCGCCGCGCAAAAAGAACTCCTCCCTCTCGGAATACTCGCAATAGCTACGCCTTTGCTTGTAGGGTTTTTACTGAGCAGCGCAGCACTCGGGGGATTCCTCGGAGGGGCAATTATAGTTAGTCAATTGTTGGCAGTCTTCATGACTATATCTGGAGGAGCTTTAGATAATGCTAAGAAAAGCATTGAGGACGGACTCTACGGCGGAAAAGGCTCGGATGCACATAAAGCAGCTGTGGTCGGTGATACGGTAGGCGATCCCTTGAAGGATACCGCAGGGCCGGCATTGAATCCTATGATGAAAGTAATAAATCTCATCGCGCTGCTAGTAGGTCCGCTTATATTACAGGTCTCTCTTATTGACGAAAGTTTATTATTCAATCCAACACCATTAGGAATAGCTATAGTGATTGCTCTAACTGCTGTAATAGCCTTTGCTATGTGGTATAGCAAGAGAGAAACCGAAGATATAATCTGATATTGGTAAAACAAAATAGAAAAAACTTCTCTTAGAAAAGGGAAAGATGAAGGAAAAATTTAATTCCCCGTCCTTCTCTCCCCATTTTATACTATTTTCTTTCTTTTAAAGAAACCATAATACTTCTCTTACGAGCAATGCAGCAATTAACTTTCCTTTAATCGATGAAACCATCCACTGCAAGGTATGATTTTTGCCTCAAATAGATAACTGAATTATTGGCGTCCCGTAGCTTCTTTCTTAAATTCGCATCATTCGTAGCAACTATGAACTTTGTTTTTTTTGCAATTCTAAGAATATATTCGTCTATAGTTTCATTAGGAAGGAGTTCTTCATTCACAACTTCGATGTTTTGTTTTTGGAGAAATTGTAAAGCGAATTCGATCTTTCTTCTTTTTTTTGGTTTAGAATTCTGCAATAATGCTTGTAGTTCTTTTAAAATTCCACTTAGCGCAATTAACTCATATTCTCTTTTTACAAGTCGATCTAGCTCTGATATGATGTTGATTTGAATCTCTGAGAGCATTATAAAAAATTTGAATCAATAATAATACTTAAGACCAAACATTTCACCTTTTAATGAACTTAATGACACTATAATTTCTAAGACTAGTAAGATTTACGATTGCACAATCCCCCAGCCAATCAGCCGCCATCTGCCACTTATTCTTCGACTAATTGCAATCCTACTTCCTTCCTCGATGCACACGGGTTTTTGAAGTTCTAATTCTGCATTCTTACCCGCTTCTTTGACTTTGCCGATGGTTGCAGCGGCTCCAACTATCATCATAAGTGGTTCAGTTAGTTTGATCGGCATCACCTTTTTTTCCTCAGCAAGTCCTACAACTCGATCGAGAAGTGTAACTTGAACTTGTAGTGTTTTTTCCCATACTGGAGGAAGGTTCTCAGGTTTCCCAACAACATTTCCAACCAAACCGTCCCCCTTTGTAATTGATGGGTCCAATTTAGTTCCTAAAGCAATAAGCCCTCCAGGTGTTGCTTCTTTCAATTTTATGTTACCGCCAGCTTGAACTGTTGTAACGACTGAGTGTATTCGTTTATACGGACCATCTTTTTTTTGCTGAATACCTGGTGCTATCTCGATTTCATCATCGATATTAAAAGTACCTTCGAGAATCGTGCCCCCAATAATTCCTCCTTTTAATTGTTTTACTGTAGCTCCTGGCTTATTAATGTCAAAAGATCGCGCAACATACAGTTTAGCAGGTTTGTTAAGATCTCGTTTTGGAGTTGGGATAAATTCTTCAAGTGCTTTCGTAACCAAGTCAATATTAGCTTTATGAAGTGCTGAAATAGGAATTATAGGTACATCAATGTCCAGCGTTTGCTTAACAAAGTCACGGATTTGTTCATAATTCTTCTTTGCATCCTCATCAGAAACTAATTCAACTTTATTTTGAGCAATAATTATGTTTTTGATACCTGTTATTTGAAGGGCAGCAAGGTGTTCTCGCGTTTGTGGTTGAGGACACTCTTCGTTTGCAGCTATGACGAGCACTGCTCCATCCATTATGGCCGCCCCAGACAGCATTCTTGCCATTAATATTTCATGCCCCGGAGCATCAACAAAGCTTATTTTTCTAACAAATTCTGTTTTTGAGCCACAAGCTGGACATTTTTTTTCAGTGGTATAATAGGGCGGCTCGCAATTAATGCACCTGTAAATATTACAGTCAGCATAGCCCAATTTGATTGAAATTCCACGCCTTAGTTCTTCGCTGTGCGTGTCAGTCCATATGCCGCTAAGAGCTTGTACTAAACTAGTTTTACCATGATCCACATGGCCGACCATGCCGATGTTGATTTCGCTTTGTATCTTTTTTTTCAATAGAGTTGCCCTCCAAATTCTAATTCTATGAATGGATGAAGGAATTGAAGTTATTAACAGTAGGGTGCAATACTTTTTAGTGTTTCTCCCTATGATTACCCGCCCTTGATTTGCTTTGTAGCGACAATGAAAATCGTCTCATAAAGCACATAAACGCATAATAAAACTTTTAAATATAAGGTATAGAATTGAAGTATCTTACTTTTCCTAACTTAAAGTCAAATTCGTTTAATCTTAGAGCACTTAAGGGGACAAAGATACATTGTATAAGCTTATCAAAATTCAGGACACGGTGAGAGTCGATCCAAGTCGATTTGGAGAATCTTTAGAAGAAGTGGTTCTGGAAATTTGCCGCGAAAATTATGAAGGAATTATTAATCCAGATCTAGGGTTAATTATCGCTGTTACTGGTATCGAGGATATAGGAGTTGGCAAATTAATTCCCGGTGATGGTGCTGCCTATCACGATGTAATTTTTAATATTTTATCGTATAAACCAGAAGACCACGAAATTGTTGAGGGCGAGGTAGTTGAAGCTACAGATTTTGGACTATTCGTTCGATTAGGCTGTATTGATGCCCTAATCCATGTTAGTCAAGTATATGACGATTTCTTTTCGTATGATGGAAAACATGCGTTACAAGGGAGAGAAAGTAGCAAGATTATCCGAGTGGGCGATCAAATTCGAGCGCGAGTTATTGCGATCTCGCTTACTAAAAATGCAATTCGAATGGGTCTATCCATGAGGCAACAAGGTCTAGGCGCAAAGACATGGATTGAGGAATGGGTTAAAGGGTTAGAAACTGAAAAAGAGGGGAAGGAAGGAGAGGAAGCCGAAGAAAAGGTTAAGCCAAAACCTAAGAAAAGACGAAGAAAACGGCGCAAGTGATCTTTGTTACTAGATGGTGATAAACATGAAGGAAAAAGCTTGCCGAGTTTGTCATAGAATTTTCTCCGAGAAATCCCAGTGTCCTGACTGCAAAACATACACACTGAGTGAAGATTTCACTGGAATTGTATGGATTATCTCGTTGGAAGATAACCAAATAGCTAAACAATTAAATGTTACTAAACCAGGTAAATATGCCCTCAAAGTCAGATGAATCTCCTTTACATATCGAAAAATTTAAAGTTATCACTTAATTTATGTAAGACTCCCAATGGAGGTAAACTCCCAATGAAAATTGAGATTTTAAATGAATTTGAAAATCAGCTCCTAAACAGGAAGGAACTCGAATGCATAGTGAGGCATCCCAAATCAGCTACTCCCACGCGTGCAGAAATTAGAGACAAACTTGTTGCTCTTTTAAATTGTAGTAAAGAATCGCTTTTTGTTGAGAAAATCCTTTCAGAATTTGGCATTTCAGCAACTAAAATTTATGCAAGAATTTACTCTGACCCCTCTGAAGGTGAAAAACTAGAATCTTCGTATATAATCAAAAGAAACAGAGGAAAAGCGGCTGAGGAATAAAAAGATATTAGCAATACTTAAAAAATCATATTTCATCTCTTATTAAAAAATAGTTAGATTCTGGACACAAAGGATGTAGGAAATAAGATGGTATATAAGTATTATAAAATTGATGGTGATAAGATCACTTTACTAAAGCGTAAATGCCTACGATGTAATTCACTTATGGCAGATCATTATGATCGATATGCATGCGGAAAATGTGGCTATACTGCCTTTAAAACTAAAGAAGAGAAGACCAAAGCAAAAACTAAAGCAAAAACTAAAGCAAAAACTAAAGCAAAAACTAAAGCAAAAACTAAAGCAAAGAAGGCAAAAAAGGAATAAAACACATTACTTTGTGTTCTTCATATTCTATTCACAATCTCTTTTTTGAACAGAAGTGTGGCGCTATATGCTTTGCATAGGGCTTGAGGGGACTGCTCATACTCTTGGGGTAGGCGTTATTGATTCTGATGGAAAAATATATGCTAATATCCGCAGTGAATATGTTCCCAAGAGTGGAGGAATTCATCCAAGAGAGGCTGCACAGCACCATGGAGTTGTTCTTGCTACAAAACTCCAAGAAGCATTGGAAAAAAGTAGCTTAACATTTAAGGACATCGAATTAATTGCATTCTCAAGAGGGCCTGGTTTGGGGCCGTGTCTGCGTGTTACTGCAACAGCGGCACGGGCGCTTGCACTTCTATTAGATATTCCTTTAGTTGGAGTTAATCACTGTGTAGCGCATATAGAACTTGGCCGTCTTGTAACAGGATTTAAAGATCCACTTGTGGTATATGTTTCAGGTGGAAATACCATTGTATCCGCCTACGAAGCAGGGAAATATCGAGTATTCGGAGAAACCCTAGATATTGCGTTAGGAAATATGCTTGATACTTTCGCACGTGCTGCTGGAATGCCCCATCCTGGTGGACCAAAGATAGAAAAATTAGCCAAGAATGATTCTGCAGAATTCATATCGTTACCTTACAGCGTGAAAGGGATGGATCTTTCTTTTTCAGGTTTATTAACTGCGGCGGTAAATACATTGAAAAAAGGGGTACAGCTAGAAGATCTTTGCTTCAGTCTGCAGGAAGTTTCTTTTGCAATGCTTACAGAAGTTACTGAACGAGCTTTAGCACATACGGAGAAACCGGAAGTTTTACTAACAGGAGGCGTTGCTGCAAATAAAAGACTTCAGGAAATGCTTCAAATTATATCCCATGAGCATGATGCCTTGTTTGGAGCCGTATCACCAGATCTCGCAGGAGATAATGGTGTTATGATTGGTTGGACCGGATTGATTCAGTTTATACAAGGAGATATTTTAGATATTGAGAGCAGCCAAATCCTCCCTAAATGGGGTTTAAGTGCTTTTGAATTTACAAGAACTTAGGGGGATGACGGGCAAAGGATGAGAAAGGTGATAAAAAAATGCTCTTAGCAAAAGGAGCAGAAGCCCATCTTTACAAAGAAGCATGGTATTCAAAAGAGATTATACGAAAACACCGCGTTAAAAAGGATTATAGAGTAATTGAACTTGATAAAACCTTAAGAGTTACTAGAACTGTTCGTGAGGCAAATCTGCTACGAAATGCAAAAAGAGCAGGTGTACCTACTCCTATCGTTTATGAAATAGACAAGCATGAGACAAGTCTTATAATGGAATTCATTGAAGGACGAAGATTAAAAGAAGTACTTGATACAATAGATCCTGAAAGGCGAAAAGTCCTTTCTCGGCAAATAGGAATTCTTATTGGTAGACTGCATAAACACAATTTGATACACGGAGATCTTACTACTTCTAACATGATTTTAACGGAAACTGGTAAAATATACCTTATCGACTTTGGATTGGGATATAATTCTACTTCAGTCGAAGATAAGGCAGTTGATCTTCATCTCTTGAAGCGAGCACTTGAAAGCACTCACTACAAATTTGTTGAAGAAATTTTTAGAGAAATCATTAAGGGATATAGGGAAGAAGCAAGTTCAGTGCTTACGAAAGAAGTACATGATCGAATGAAATCAATTCGGAAAAGAGGTAGATATCTAAGAATGTCAGGGGGAGGTTAACGCATGTTATATCTGGTTACAAGTAATCTCAACAAATTCAATGAAGCAAAACTTATTCTAGAAGAATACAGATTAACACTTCAACGTCTACCAATAGAAAAGTTGGAGATTCAAGCTGATACTATCCAGGACATTTCAGAATACGCTACAAAGGTCATTTTGGAGCAAAATAAAAAAGAAATCTTGGTAGAAGATGCGGGGCTATTTATTGATGCGTTAAATGGATTTCCTGGTCCTTATTCTTCGTATATCTATAAAACAATAAGATGTGAGGGAATTCTTAACCTGCTAAAAAGTGAAACAAAACGAACGGCATCGTTTAAGGCAGTTTTAAGTTACGGACGACCCAAAAACGAGGTTATTTCTTTTTTAGGAGAGATAAAAGGTCAAATTGTATATTCTGTTCGTGGAAGCGGTGGTTTCGGTTTCGATCCTATTTTTAAACCGAATGGGAGCAACAAGACATTTGCAGAAATGAGTATCTCTCAAAAAAATCAATTTTCACATAGAATGCAAGCTTTAAAACAATTTGCAGAATGGTATGTCCAATAGACTCCATGAGTTCTTTAAAATGAAAGGTAAAAGGTCATGGTGTCTTTAGTTTTCTCGCTTCTCGTTCAACTTCTCTGAGCACTAAAATATCGCCCATACGCACTGGTCCTTTTACATTCCGCGTGAGAATTCTACCTTGATCTCGACCCTCTAGAATTCTGACTTTCACTTGGTTGATCTCTCCTGTAACACCGGTTCTTCCAATCACTTGAATAACTTCTGCAGGATATCCCATATCTTCGCTCATGTGCTTTCCTCCGTTTTAAACGGCTCTTCGCCTTACAAAGCCTTTATTTTTCCAATGATGTCTTTAAGTAGTTTATCAGCATCCCCAGCATCTGTGATCGCAGCGGCTGCAGAAGGAACTTCTATTCCTGATGCTGATCCTATTCCCATCTTTGAAATTACATAGATATACGGGACATTTTTCTCCTCACAAAGTAAGGGCAAATGTGCCACAATCTCAGGAGGATCTACATCCTCTGCAATAAGAACAAGTTTAGCTGTTCCACGTTCCACGACTTTTGTAGTTTCGTTTGTTCCTTTAGAAATCTTTCCAGTGTCTCTTGATGCTGCCAGTACCTCAAGGGCAGAATCTGCTAATTCTTTTGGCACATTAAACTTAACATAAAACGGTTTACTCATATTATCACACCTCGCTTCCTGCGTCGCTTTCCGAGAAGAAATACAACGCTTTCATCCTTCATAAGTGATCATATTAGTTGAATTTACCGGTGAACATAGTTATTGAATGTTTTAAAACTTTTGTTTTTATCATGCAATCGGTACTTTTTTCTTTTAAAAAATCTCAGCCAAGTTATGAGGCAAATTAAAATATACTCTATAAATTAACACGAATTTACTTTTTCGTCAGTGAACGTTTCCCAAACATTGAAATGTCTATTCCGCGAGCTGCCAGCCACTCCGCACTTTTTCCTGAAATTATGCAGGGCGCATTTTTAAGATCTTTAATTGCACGTGCGCCAGTGAGAAACATCGCGCATTTCATCTCAGTGACAAGAATATCTATAGCAGATTTAACTGCCTCAACATCTCCACTGAAAGCGGGG
>JAEOSO010000020.1 GCA_016840315.1 Candidatus Borrarchaeota archaeon
CTCTTCTTCCTCTACTGCTTCTTCCTCTTCTTCCTCTACTGCTTCTTCCTCTTCTTCACCCATTATTTTTGGTAGAAGTATTTCCTTAAAGAAATGACCTATATCGCTATATTCTCCAGGATTTTGTATATAGTTTTTCCAATCAGTCAAAATTGAATTGATATATTCATCTACTTTGTTTTTTACTTCAAGTGGCATAGCTAAAACAGCATGAATTTCGTTTGCAATAAGTTTTGCAAGGGCAGTGCTAATGTCCTTTTCTTCATCAACCAAATCTTCTGGTATAACGTTGTTTATTGTGTCACCCAAATTTAATTTAGCTAAACTAAAAGTAATTTCTTTTAGCGCATCAGCAGTGTTCATTACGCCTAGAGCTAGTGAGCGTAATCCTAAAACTTCGCTCATTGAGCCATATTCTTCAGAAAGGGCATCAATTAAGAAAATCTCAAGTTGGTCGAACCTGAAAGGTAAACGTGTAATGTTTTCAATCCGCTTAAAATTCTCTAAAAGTTCATCCTTCACGTTTTCTAAAGTCTTTTTAAAGGTCTCTAGCTTTGGATTTAATTCTTCTCGCCACATGGCTAGATATCGATCCGCATCACTCAAAAGAACTTCTGCTAACTTCGAGGCATACCTTGAAAATATTTTGCTAACGGTCGCGGGAATTTCATCTGGCATAACAAGGTTTGAAAGTTGCTGTTTTAAACTTCTTGAAAGGCCTCTTGAATCACCGATAGTTCGATAGAACTCCGTAAAGATATTTGTAGGGGTTAATTCTTCTGCCTTAGCTCTGTATTTTTCACTGAATAGGTCTTTAAACGCTCCAGATGCCCTTTCTAGGTGAAAAAACAAATTCTGAAAAGGGCTGATGATAAGCCTTATTTTCATCAGGTTCACCTAGGGAAAAAACGATGAGGTTCTATTTATTTTCTTCTATGAAACTTCAATTAAATAGACTTGTACAACTATTGCTTAATTGGCGAGAAGACATCTTTTCCCTGATTGTAAGTTTATATTTCATTTATCCTTCGAATTTTAGAAATTATCCGTTGATATTGTGATATCTTCTTCGAATTCCTTATGAAAATTCTTTTCTAAAGCCTTTTTTAACGTAGCAATTCTGTCTTCACACCAATTTTTCTCAGCTATGACTTTTGAAAGTTCAAGTTGTACTCCAGATTCCCTTTTTTCTTGCTCTTGCAAGTCATTATTTAATTTATCTTGAAGAGCAAACAGTTCCTGTGAATCGCTGATGATAGTGCTCTTCTCATTAATTAAATCTTTAAGATCTTTTTGTAATGAAAGAATTGAATCTTCCAAGATTCGTTCTACCTTTGTCTTAATTTTAGGGATGAGTTTTTTCTTTACTTCAAGACGATTCGTTTCTAGGCGTTCATGTATTTCCATTAAAAGAACCTTCAACATAGGATAACCAAGTTCTTCTGATGTGAAAGTTTTAAATGGGTCACCCATATATTCTTCGAGTGCATTTTTTTGCTCCTCTGAGACATTAGTTAATCCGTCATCGAGACTCTTCTTAAATTTTTTAAAAGGCTTATCAAGAATAATACGTAATGCTTGAATTAGTTTCATCTGCTTTTTCTTTATCTCTCCATCAAGTTGCTTAATAATAATGAAGTGGTCTTCCTGTTCACATGATTCTTTTCGTTTTATGATTTCATTCTTTTCTTGTTCAACTTCATTAAACATGCCGTCCAATTGGGAATGCATTGCATTAAGTTCAGAAAGTCGTTCTTTTAATTTGAGTAATTCATCTATTTTTTTAAAGTTCTCTTCAACAATTTTAATGTATTCATAATCTTTGACAAGTTGGTCTAACTTTTTCTGGTTTTTCCCGATATCTTTGAGAAAGTAAGAAAGTTCGGTAATTTCCCGCTTTAATAGTTTAGCCTTTGAAATAGGCGGTACGTACCGTCTTCCAGCATCAGTAATAGCTCGGGCGAGTGTAGTTAATTCGTCATTTATGCTCTTCAAATCCGAATATTCAACATCGTCTAAGTTGGGAAGTTCTACATTATTAACAGAATCTTTAATAGATGATGATAATCTATTTGCACATTTTATAGCGGTTTCATGGATTTTATCATTTGCTGCCTCAGGAAGTCCTGTATGTTCTTCACTAAGTTTTTCTGATGTAGAATCCATGAACTCAAGTGTCTGTTCGATCTTATCAAAGAGTTTTCGCGCATCTTTCCTGAAATTTGCTATTTCTTTTTGGATCATTTGAGAATACCAATCAGATAATTCATCAACCTGAATCACTTGAGTCTTCAATCGAAAACACCCCTAGATAGTGTTAAAGGGCACTAAACAATGTGTATATTCATTCAATAAAGTTACAAGGAGTATATTGATCAATAAACCAATATATACGGTTTATATTTACAAAAGATTTATGTTTGTTTTAAAAGGCTTTAGATGAGCACTCCAAAAGAGTGCATATACGGGATATCACAACGGATATTAATTGTAAAAGATCGTTTTGAGAAGAGTAGAATGTATCTTGTTACGTTTAAGTGAAAAAGATTTGTTATTAAGGAATTAAAGCCTCATAAACGCGTGTAACTTTTCTATATCGGAGTTAACAAGCGGCCTCTGGCATAAGCGTTGATTTCATTCGTTTTAATGTAAAAAAGTATTGGTTTAGAAGGATATCATTCGACACGGTCTTTTTCAACGCTCATGCCGAAGTTTTTTCCTTTCACCCATCCTCTGAATGAACACGATAATGATCTACCGCTGGCTCTTCCGCGCCAATAGTTTTAAGGAAATCCCGAACTGATTTTTCAACGTCTCTTGCTTGTGTAATATATCGTCCAACTATTACAATATCTGCTCCTTTCTCTAATGCATCTTTAGTGTTTCCAGGGCGGATTCCTCCAGCAACAGCAACAAGGAATTTCTTATCACTGAATTCTTGTTTGATTTCTTTGATGAGTTCCCAACGTGATTTTCCACCCGCTTCCTCAGTGTCAATGCCTCGATGAAATATAAGTACATCAGGGAAACCGTCTAACGTTTTTAATTTACCGATAATATCATCAACATTCATCAAATCAACAATAGCATAAATTCCCAAACGTTTTGCTTCGTAAATGAATTTATTTATACTTTCAGTTGTGGCGAGACCAGCACATACGACAGCATCCGCTGTTTCCTCATAAGCTAAGTCGACTTCGACTTTGGAAACATCTAACGTCTTTAGATCTGCAATAATAAACATGTCGGGGGCAACTTCTCTCAGTTCACGAAGCACTCGAACACCATATTTCTTGATAAGTGGAGTCCCTGCCTCTAGAATTAGGCGATCACTTTTTGGGATTTCTTTTATGATCATTTCTTTTATTCGGTTAATACTCGTGATATCTAGAGCAATTTGTAGGTAAGGAGGACGCCATAATCTTGGTACCTTAAAGCCCATTATTGGATGTCTCGCCCGGTCCTTATCGTAGATGACTTTTTCTAGCGTCGGATAGTTTGTCAAAGCGCGTTTTAACGCTAACTTTGTTGCCCCATAATTGTAATTATATAGTTTCCTGAAATCTTTTGCTTCGGGATGTATGAAAATAGATGCTATTATAACAATATCATCCAAATTGATGTCCTTTGGAAAAATACCTTCTTCTGCAGCATCTGCAACAGCTTTTGCAACTGCATATTGTGCCGGTCCGAAGATCTTAGCGGCTTGTTCCATGTTCTGTACTGTTACCTTTGGCACAATCAATGTATGGGGTTTTGGAGGTAAATTTGGGCGGATAACTGCAAGTAGGGGTGTATGACCTGCTGAAAGTGTGGTTAAGCCTTGTGCAAACGCCTTTCCAACCGGACCATCTTTACTTCCGATGAGAAGGTCAACGTGCGCAAGTTCTGGTGCAGTTCCAAGTAAAGCCTCGCCAATTAGCATGTTTGAAATTTCCATCGCCTCCATAGATGTAATCATAAATATAATGCATTCAAAATAGGCAATTAGTCCTAGGTATATCTTTCTTTATAAGGATTTTAGCCGGATAAGCATATCGTTTAAACTACTATCAAAAAAGTTGAGGGGGCCTCTCGCTAGCCAATTTATGGAAAAAGAGTTTAGGTTCCTTCTTGTTCGCCTTCTTCAAGCAACTTGAAAAATTTAGTTAATTCGTCCAAGCTTCGCGTCATCGACGCTTTAAGCTGCTCAGATACTAAGCCACTTTCTTTCCAAAATTCAATCGCTATAACTTTTCCTTCTTCAACAATGATTCGGGGAGTGTATTCCTCTGCAAAAAAGATACCTTCAGGCATAGATGTTATACGCTCCAATTGCCTCTCAACACGTTCCTCTCCAAGAAATCTCACACTTTTCTCAGAAACTGCATAACAGTCATGCCCTATAATTACTAATTCCCTAAAATATCCGTCCAGGGGTTCAATTCCGTCAATTTTTTTCATGACAGACTCTATAGAAACATCAGAAGGTAAAGGAGCAACTGTTGGAGCCGTAGTGGGAATTGATTTCTTTTTTTCTACTGTTTCAGTTGGTGTTATTTCAACTCTACTCTCTTTAAGAGTCTCCAGAGGCGTCTCTGTTTCTGTTGAACTTTCATGAGGTTTTAACGTAGGAGTAGGAACTATGTCCATAAGTTGCATATACGGGGCAGCTTCTTCTGTTGTTGCTTTTTTTGTTGGAGTTTTAGATTTACGTTTAGTGCGTGCAGTTACTTTCTTTTCAGTCTTTTTAACTGTAATAGGTGTAGTAGAGGGTACGGCACCGCTAATCAATGCTTGAAAATCAGAATCATCCCCCGCTTCCCCTTCATCGATACTGTGAACTTTGAAGTGAAACCCAATATCTTGTCGTAATTCTGTTGCGGCACGTGCGCCGAGAAACTTCTTGCGGATACGGGCGTTAGTCCCCTTCCAGATCCAGATGTCCTTGCCGGTCACATTTACCACAAGATATACGTCTTCGCTGCCAAGTTGATTTGGCTTAAACGGAATTTCGTTATATTCTCCTTCGTCTGTAATTATGAATAAACGTACTTTACTCATCGTTGTCAGCCTTATCTCTATTAGGTTCGAATTATGGCTAAGGGGAGTAAGGGAGAATTTTTACTATTTAAACATACTCCAAAGACATTATAACTCCTTTTAATATTAAATTTGTGGTAAATTTTGTAGGGAAGAAATGAAAGTAAAAAGGTAGCACAAAAAATGACCGAGTTTGTCCCCGTGGCGCAGTTTCGTGAACACTACCTCTATGCGCCAGAAGATGGGTTCATTTCTTTTTTTAACTCCCCTTATTATTCGCATACAAACATGACCGGTATTGACATTTTCCCAGGCAACTTAGCATACAGTGAAGCGTTTAGTCCTGTAAAGGGAACAGTACGTGAAATCCGAACTTTTCATGGTCACTCAAAGTTGCTTAACGCGTCTGAATTGGAATATCTTATTCTAATTGAGAATAAGGACGAACCAACCACATATACAAAGTTGCTTCATGTAAAGCCTACCGTCAAAAAAGGGGATTACATCGATATCGGAGACAAGATAGGAGAGTTTATACGAAGTTTTTTCTTTGCGCGTTGGACTGATCCACATATGCATGCTGAATTCAGACCAAAAGAAGATACCATGAGGGCGAGAGGGGCATTCCAATTACATCTTTGTCAAAGGTTTCAGAAAGAAAGCAAATACGAAGAAGTTCCCTTGAAGGCTAAGTTAATAAAATACACACCAAATGCCCTATTCCTTGAGATAAATGAAGATGCCTTCAGTAAACAAAAAATTGCTGGATTAAGAGTAGGCATTGAGAAAAAGAAAGACGATACTTTGATAACAGGAATTATGGACGCGGGAATACCATATTTCGGGCACGGAGGGATCTTTATTAATGATGTTAGCGAGATCGCTCCGGGTGACATTGTAAAGGTTAATGGTATTTCAATTGGTCAGATTATTGAAGTCAACCCTGCTGGCAAATACGTCCGCTTTCGTCCAACTTCGTTTCATATACGTTGGAAAGAAATAGATTTCAAAGGAATTTCTTGTAGACTCTGTTTAAAAGATAGGTTTATAAAAATAATAACAACACCAACGAATTCATTTCAACATCAAATAGGCGACTTTGATATTGTCAAGTTTATATTGTGAGATATTTCGACTAATTTTTTAGAGAGGATTTGATAGTTATCGATGTTCTGAAAGTCTTCATAATCGGGATTATCACCATTTTTCATTATGAACTACTTCTTTGTAACCTCGCCGTGATGGTTTTTCTGGTATTTCAGCAGGATGACCGAGGGGTATAATACCAACGGGGCGAATATAATCTGGAAGTTTAAGAATCTCTTGTACTGGACGTTCTTTAAATGAGCCGACCCAAGCCGCTCCCAAGCCCAATGATACCGCTGTCAATAGCATGTTCATCGTAGCAGCCCCAGCGCTCAAAAAACAATACGCATCGCGCCCTCGAGCGCCATATCTCTTTTCTGCAAGTTTTATATTAGCTGCGACGACTATTACAACTGGAGCCTCGAATACATGCATTTGTCCTAAAGCTTCTTGAGAAAGGCTATGTTTTGTTGCTTTATCACGGACTATAATAAATTCCCATGATTGTATATTGCCCGCCGAAGGTGCAAGCATCCCAGTCTCAATAATTTCACGAACAGTTTCATCTGGAACATCTTCATCTGTAAATTTGCGGATTGTGCGCCTAGATTTAATCACTTCTTCAAAATCCATTAAGACCACCGAAGGGCATTATATTTTCCTCATCTTAAAAACAATATGTTTAAACTCTAAGATATAGGCAAAGCACAAAGCACACGAGTTTAAATTGTACAAAGGTTACCATTTCTCGTGATGAACTACATCTCTGTAAATTCGACGTTTTGGCATTTGTGGTGTTTCTGCAGGGTGGCCTAGTGGAATAATGGCAACAGGACGAATACCTACAGGAAGTTCAAGCGCTTCTTTCGCCAAAACTTCATTAAATGCGCCAACCCAGCAGGTTCCAAGCCCTTTTGATACTGCCATCAAAAGCATATTCTCAATAGCTGCTGCAGTGTCTTGAATACAATACAACTCTTGTCCTCGCGAACCATACCTGCTTGCGGATCGTTTTATATTGGCACAAACGACTATCACAACTGGTACCTGAGAGACAAACCTCTGTCCCAGTGATGCTTGAGCAAGTTTTTGTTTTGTCATCTTATCACGGATGACCACGAATTCCCAAGGTTGGCAATTTCCAGCTGAAGGTGCAAGTATTCCTGCCTCAATAATTTGGCGCACAGCGTCTTCTGAGACACCTTCATCGCGAAATGAACGAATTGAACGTCTTTTTGAAATTGCTTCTTGAATTTCCAAAGAGCATCACCTTTTAGAGAGATTAGCCATTTTCGACTTATACAGAATATGTCTACTAGTCGTCACTCCATGTGAGCTGAGGCATCTTTCCTCCTTTTTCAGTAGAGTGAATAAACAGGATATTCAACTGATAATCGCCAGTATTTGTAATTTTATGCACGCCTTCGGGACCTGAAGGACAATAAAACCCCATCTCAGGTCGTAATTCAGTTTTATTGCCTTTTGTGTCTTCCAAGATGCCTGTTCCAGACAATACATATTGAAATTCTTCATAATCGTGATGATGACTCTCTATCACGGCTCCCGGTTCCAAAAACAAATATCCGACAACTAAATTCTCTGTAGCTGTGGGAGCACCTTTACCACATAAGATTTTCAAAGTTAATCCCTTTATACCAACGTCCAATGCTGGTGCATCTTTAAGATTAACTATATCTAAGCCTTTTACTTCCTTCTTTGTCTTTTTGCTTCCTTCTTTTGCTTTCCTCTTCTTCTTTGGGGACATAAACTATTACCTCCCTTTGAAGAGATTTGATACATAGTTGCATAATGCAAAAGTTCTATAAAAGCCTCTTCAATTGAAGAATAATGCCAGCAACCTTTTTTAAACCGAATATTTTTCAGATGTTGAATAATTGCTGTATCAATAGGATTTAAATGCTACAAAATAGACGGCTAAGAAAGCACTAAAAATATGGATGTAAAGATCAATGTTCTTACAAACTGTTTCGGAGCGGTTAATAGAAGCAGCAATTTATATTTTGATTGTCTGGATTTTCATCTACCTTGCTTACAAAGTCTTTGATTTGAAAAATAAAGGCGTCGAACTAGGGCCGTTCATTGTAATTTACAAGACTAAAAGATTATCTATCATAGAAAAATTGTCAAAAAAGTATCCATGGGCATGGAAAATTGCTTTTTCTGCGGGAATTGTTATTGGATTTATCGGCATGTCCCAAATTTTCATTATGCTCCTGCAAAACCTCATCAACTTTTTCGTTGCGCCACTTCAAGCAAGCCCGGTCTTACCTCTCCTTCCAGGAATCACTATTTCTTCAGAATCACTTCCATACATTATCTTCGGACTTGCCGTCGTTTTATTAACCCACGAAATATCGCACGGAGTTGCGGCACGTATTGAAGGTGTAAAATTAAAATCAGCAGGATTATTACTACTCGCCATTCTTCCTGGGGCTTTTGTGGAACCTGAGGAGGAAGATATCAAAAAAGTATCACCAGTCGCTAGATTACGGATTTTTGGTGCGGGATCATTTTCAAATATTGTTACATCATTGCTAATCCTATTATTTTTAACAAACTTTGCGCTTGTGATTGCTCCATTTTTTGGAGCATCAAATGGCGTGCTTATAACAGACGTGGCTCCAGGAGGACCATCAGACGGTATCCTGGAACGAGGCGATATTATCTACTCGATTAATGGTATGCCAACACAAAATGTGCAAGAACTTTCTGAAATTCTCTCAACAGTACAGGCATTTGAGACGATTGAGCTTGAAACCGATGAAGGAATTATACAATTTAAAACAGGTGCACGACCAGACGATCCAACTAAAGGCTACCTAGGAGTTTTCACATTCAATCATTATCAGTCACGCATCGCGTTCCTAGGCAAATTCTTCCCGGTTCAACTATTTACGCTCCTTCAATGGACTTTTCTACTTACTTTAAACATCGGACTTCTCAATTTACTACCGATTCTTTTCCTAGATGGAGACAGGATGTTAACAGAGGTTGTCAACTACGTTAGTCAGAAATATAACTTAGAAATAGTTGGAAAAGTGGTTTTAAATGGTATCAGGGCTTTTACTTTAATGGTACTTCTTCTGAACATTATAATGACTTTTCTTAATATGGGCCTTGTAGCAATCTAATGCTTGTTGAGACCAAGGATTAACTGAATATTTCGATTACATAAGAGTGTGAATATGCGTGCAACAGTGCAAATGTGGCAAAAAGGCAGTGTACTTTCAAAAATACTCAGGGAGGAAGCTATGTAAGCGCTGTTTTATCGATTCACTGGAAAAAAAGGTTCGTCGTACTATTTCAAAACATAAAATGTTTCAAAAAGATGACCGGATAGCGTTTGCATTATCTGGAGGGAAAGATAGCGTTGCTTTATCATACATACTACAGGAGATAGAAAAGAAATTTCAAAACACAGAAATGATCGCCGTTACTATCGATGAGGGAATAGCAAATTATCGAGAAGATGCTATTGCCATTGCAGCAAAGAATGCCAACCAACTTGGGATTGAACACGTGGTTAGTTCTTTCCAAGAACTTTATGGAGCGTCTTTGGACAAAATAATTGAAAAGGCGGATCTAAAGACAGAAAAAAGGCTTGCCGCATGCACTTATTGCGGAGTCCTAAGAAGAAAAGCACTCAACATAGCATCACGTAATCTAAACTCAGATATCATTGTGACAGCGCACAATCTAGATGATATTGCTCAGACGATTCTCATTAACCTAATCCGAGGAGATGTTTGGCGATTAGGGCGAGATTTAAGTTCGTCCAAAATAATTGACTCCCGCATGATCCCACGGGTAAAGCCGTCACGTGAAATTCCAGAAAAAGAACTAACACTTTACGCGTACTACAAAGAACTCAATTATCATGGAGGCTCTTGCCCATACTCAGTAGAAGCCTTACGTGGAGATATAAGAAACTTTCTTTGCCAAATGGAAGCAAGCAGACCAGGCTCACTATATTCGATTCTTAAAACTTCAGAAAAAATCAGTGTGGCACTTCAACTTCAGTCAAGCCAGCCAATTTATCTCGGCTCATGTGAATACTGTGCTGAACCAACTCAGAGACCATCATGTAAAGCATGTGAATTATTAGGTAACATTAATCTTCTTAGTGAAAACAAGCCCCTCTAAAAATTAAATGGCGCCGGGGGAGGGATTTGAACCCTCGAGACCATCCACAGTCTCTCGGAAGAGGAGACTTCCATGGGTCACAGACTTAGCAGGCCTGCTCCCTACCAGGCTAGGATACCCCGGCATAAGAGTGCGACAGTGCCCCCAGTGGTGGATACCACTTACCATTGCGGCTTTTTGAAACCCGATCTCGACCCTGTGATCCCATGAGCACTGAACGTCGAGGCTTAGGTTGCTCCCTTCCGGGCCTGGCCAGGTTCACCTCACCAAGAAGATAACATCCTTCCTCCAAAGAATGTACCTTCACCGTCAATCCCAAGGGGCAAGGCTTCATTGTCGTGGAATCAAGGCCAACAAAGGCAAAAAGATATTGCCCAATAGGTTACTGCTCCCTGCTAAGGCCCATTGCAGGTTACAGGGCAGGGCCAGCTCCCCGAGCCTACCACTGTCGCAGGAAACACTATTACATAATTACTTTTAAAAACGTTTGCACCTTCTTATTTTGGCAGTTACACCTGCTAAGGCTTATTTACCAGCAATTGCAAGAAAGCAAGCATATTTTACTGTACTCGCTCTTCTACAGAAAAATCTATGTTTGCTAAAGTTCGTATAAATTATATGACAATCAGACCTAAGTATTTATTATCCTCTTGGTGAACTACCACCTAACAAGTTAGGTGGCTTCTGCCCTCCTAGGCTGTTCTGTTTAGCCAACACGGTTGGTCACATGCAGCCTAGTCATCGACAGTTCTGGGCTGGTCCACAGCAGCCCCCGTCCCTCAAGGGACACTTGAGGCAACGACAGCACCTTCATGGGCACTGTGTCTTGTGTACGCCTTCACGCCAAGCCAGACACCTCAGCATACTGCACACCGATATGGTAGCTAATTACTATTTAAGTGTGAGGGAGACCTACGTAAAAGTGAAACACTCTACCGCAATTCATCCCCTCAACTTGTTGAGGGGTCTTCTTGCGAGGTGACTATAAATGGAGGTGATTGAATACAAACTGAGCATTGTTTAATGATTTTTACTGCATCTAATAAAGAAGAAGTGAAAAAAATTGGTCAAAAATTAGTTGAAAAGAAAATGGCAGCGTGTGTAAACGTATTTGACATCGCATCGATTTACTGGTGGGAAGGCAAGATCGATCAAGATGCAGAAGCACTTGGAATTATCAAAACAAGGAGAGATTTGATAGAAAAAATTGTTGAAGAAATTAAAGTTAACCATTCTTATGAGTGCCCTGAAGTCATTGCGATTCCTATCATCGCCGGAAGCAAAGAATACCTAGATTGGATAGATGAAAGCGTGCAAAAATAATAAAACAAACCAATTATTTACCTTTTCGAACTCTGCGTCTTACTACAGGATCAGAATCCATGATCTTTTTTAATACTTCTTCGAAGATTTCATTATCTCGAAGCACTTGTTTCAGATATGTTCCAGTACGTCCAATAGCATTACGTCTTAATAAGATCTTGACGCGCTCTTCTACTATGTTTATATTCACTCCAACCAACTTGGCGACTTCACTTTCCCGTCCAATTATTGGCCATTCAAAATGTCCTCGTTCGCTAGGCTCTATCAATACAAGTCTTTTATCAACGCCCGCTACACGCTTTTCTGTTTGTAACCCATTTAAATCGAGTTTTCCTCCAAATTTATAAAATTCATGCTCTTGTGATCTTAAACCTACTAAAGGAAAGGTTACGATTGTCAGTTCATCTAGGGATATATGTGCTTTTGGTGTGTGATACGGTGTGGCCTGTACAAGTTCTCTTTTTTGAAAGGAATTTATCCCAAATTCTTCACGAAGTGCTAATTCTACTGAAAAAGAGGGGAGAATATAGGGAATGACAACGTCAATATCGCTTTTCCGCGATATAAAACCTCGTGCAACGCTTCCATGAATAAAAGAGCGTATATTGTAGCGCTTTAAAAGGTCCATAATTTGAATGGCATGTGCCCTCTTCTCATTGAGAAGTTCCCAGAGATCATTTGGATAAACGATCTCAACCCGATCTCCACTTCGAACGGGTTTTTTGCTCATTTCGCTCACTAAAACCATATTTTTTCATAAGGGAATATATGTGACTTCTAATGCATCGGCTGTTGGATATTCCTCAACAATACCACATTTGTACCCCATTTCTTTAAATATTAAAGACAATTCTTCTAAAATCCATCCACCAATTTCAAGTCTGTTTTTCTGTAGATTAATTCCAATGTACTTAGGTGGAACGTTAAATTCACGAATTAACTCATTTCGCAGTTTATTGAGTGTTTCCTTTGAGAAATCACCTTTAATAACTCCTTTTAAAAGAAGACCATCTTCGGTCACTTCTTCATAAGGTTTGGCAACATTTTTTGCACGCCGTAGCAATCTGTTCTTCAGTTGATATTGATCTTTGGTAATAATAGGACAATAATGGGCAGTTATAGTGCTATTTATTCGAACCCAGTCTAGAAGTTCAATTGCAGTAGATTCGCTGCCCTTAACAGCAGCAAATGTTCCTTCTTTGAGAACGAAGCCACGCTTTTTTAACTCGCTAGCTTGTGATTCCGTAAATTCAAATTCGTTTAAATTTATAAAAGATCCATCTATGTTCTCTAAAAGCCGCACGAAATATTTTATTTTATTAATATAGTCCGCTGTTGGAATTACTGGCACCTCTATTCCGATTCCAAGTCCATATTCATCAGCCCATTTCAATTGTTCATTAATATCGTTATATGGCTGAAATCTTAATTCATCTAATCCAGCCTCGATTAATTGCGAAAACAGCTTCCTGGTTAAAAAAACACCATTTGTATAGAGATGAATGTGAAATCTTTGTCCAAATGATTCTTTCAAAAGATGAATATAACGAAGTACACGTTGAGGAAAAAGAAGTGGTTCCCCTCCTGTAATACCTGCACCCTTTGCATCCATTAACTGAGCCTCATGGACTATGTCTGTGTCCTCTGTAACCTGAAGTTCATTTGCATAAATTACATCGTTGTCCTTTTTCTTTTCAGAAATTGGGCAATACCAAAAACAATTGTTAGGCTTGTTACATAGTCCTGTCACAAAAAGAACTAGCTTCTGACCTTTGATACAATATTTACATCCAGTAGGGAGATCCCCTATAACTAAGGATTTTCCTGCAGTATCTTTAATTCTGCGTGGCATTTGTCTCATCATTCTTACAAAAGAAAAAATTTGGGATTTATTTTAATAAATCAGTTTTCTGAGCGCATATGGTCAACAATTTCTTTGACTGCTAGCTTACTGTAATCCTGTTGCATGTGCCCAAGTATTCCGTTTTTCCAAGCCTCATAGTGAGGATAGAAACGTGCTTTGAAAGTGAAGGGAGTAGCAATCTCCTCCCTGATCTCCCTGCCTTCGCTATGTTTCCTTTGTAGAATTTTCTTGATAGTTGGATACTGCATGTCTTTAGGCAACATTTCATAACGTACAAATTGGTAACCGAAGAATGCCCGTCCTTGAGTGCTACTTCGAATGACCTCATCAATACCAGTTACAGATTCTGAAGCCGGAATTTCACCATGAACATAGGCTGTGCCTCTAGAGGTTTGCGTATCAATGATTTTACCGCGGTGTTGCGCCAAGATGGAAATTATAGATCCCATGTATTCTTCAGGTACCTTAACGTCCATTCGAAGGATAGGTTCATAGAGAGCAGGATCAGCAGATAGAAAACTAACGTTCAAAGCTGAAAATGTCATTACGAAGATCTGTCCAGCACGTGTATGAGCAGGATCCTCGTGAGCTACAGCATCTGTGATCACGATTTTTAGCCCCAGGACAGGCTCTTTAGCTAGTCCTCCTTCAAAGGTAAAGTCACGGAAGGTTGAGATAACATATGCCTTAATTCTATCAAGGCGCTGTACTCCTACGGTTTTGTTAACCAAAATATTGGGACCTTGAATCGCCCATATATTCCTTGCTTCTTTTGTATCCCAGCCAGCCTCTTCTCTTAAGATTTTTGCCCGCTCTTTTTTATCTTGATATTCATCGATCCGTTCTTCTCTGATTAATTTTATTGTCTCGTCACTAAGAGGCTCAACATATAACTCAAGTTTATTATGCCCTTCTGTACACTTAGTCTTAATGTTAACGCCTTGTCGACGGATCCTTTCCATATATACGGTAATTGGGATACCCATCTTAATTGGCACTTCTTCTTGTATTCGTTTTGTTAAAATATCAATTTGTAGGGGGTCAATTCCGCTTAGAATATATTCGCCACTTTTTTCGTCTTTTCTAAATGACGCAGTAGGATCCGCCATAACCCATTTACCAACCACGTCGCCTAATTTTGCAAGATCTTTTGGGTCTTCAGGTTTGATACTACGGCTAACAACAGCATCAGAGGCATAAATAATCTTTTCAAAGCCAGGGATGTCTTTATAGTCTAATGAAAAGAACGTCTCACCTGAAGGTACAATATCCGGTAATTCTACAGCAAAAAGATTTCCAGCGGGAATTTCATCAACGGCTAATAATGAATCAATTTCCATAATGCCTAAGCGTCTGATTCGAGCTGTCCGTCTCGCGTTTGCCAAGTAAATTTCATCACCCTGACGAAGTGTTCCTGAAAGCACACGTCCAATCAGTGTTGGGCGTTTGGTTTTGGGATGAATAAAAATTTTTGTAAGCAATCCAATAAGTGGACCATTGGGATCTACATTTATCAGTGAGTATGCCGCCCAAGCCTCTATATCGTCTTTTATCTCATCAACTGATGTGATATCCTTTCCTTTTGAGATATCACCGCGCCATAAATGCTCCATACGATATCCTTGTGCTTCGTTTGGACTTGGTAAATGCTCGATTACCACCTCTAACATGGCTTCGTCCAGGGGAAGGTTTTCCCGTAACCAGAGAATTGGTTCTTCTGTGTTTTCATCGATTGCCTCTTGATATTTCTCTATTACAACTTTTGCAGCAAAGCCCTTTCTTTTCAGCATAGGGATTGTAAAGGCCCAACCATCCTTTGCACTGCCAAATACAACTGTGCCAGCACTAGCGTTTACAGTCCATTTGTCCTTAAATTGTGGAGGAGTAACTTCTTTGATGAACCTATTTACGTCGCGGATAATCAAATCAAATCGCTCAATGACCTCTTGTGGCGGCAATTTCAACTCTCGAATAAGTCTGTCCACCTTATTGATGAATAAGACAGGTTTACACCACTCATCGCCAACCGCGAGACGAATATTAGTCTCGGTCTGGGTCATTATGCCTTCAAGTGCATCGACAAGCAATACCGCACCATCACTGCCTCGAAGCGCACGACTTACCTCTCCAGTAAAACTGATATGACCAGGCGTGTCGTTAATTTCTAGTAAATAACTTTTACCTTCAAAATCATAATTGAGAAGCACTACTGACGTGAAGATGGTAATGCCTCGCATTTGCTCTTCTTCATCATAATCGGTTAATCTTCGTTCGCCTGCCAAAGTGTCACTTAATAACCCAGCACGTCTCATAAGGAAGTCGCAGGCAGTGCTTTTGCCGTGATCTATGTGAGCAGTTATCGTAAAGATCCGTCTCAGTTCAAGCGGATGGGTTTTAACCATATTTCGAATTTCTGCTTCACCTTTCACTTTAACCATTTTTTGTTCACCTTTTTCGTCTTATCTCAGATTTATAGAAATTATTCTAAAAGAATTAACAGAACGTTCTCAAAGAATCACTAAGCTTGTTTTCGCAAGAGAACAAGTAGCTATTAATAGCAGATTACATTTGTTAATATATATCCGAACACCGAGTAGAATTTAAATCCTTTTCTTTGATTACATAATTCCGAGAATTAGAGTATTTATATAAATTTTGTGTGGTCAGATTTTGACCATCATCAATAATTTTGAAAATTAGAGGAAAATTTCTCCTAAATGAGCCACGTGATATATTTTAAGATTCATTAGGAAAGTTCTGGTTTTTGTTTATGATATGCTGTGTTCTGTTCAAAGGAATAAGCGACTTGGAGAATCTGACCTTCCTTGAAGAAGTCTCCTATAATTTGTAGTCCTATAGGAAGCCCATTCTTAAATCCACAAGGAATAGATATTGCTGGCACGCCTGCAATATTAATTGACACGGTGTAGATATCCGCTAAATACATTGCCAGCGGGTCGTCTATCTTTTCGCCGATCTTGAATGGAAGGTAGGGCATAGTTGGACCGATCAAAACGTCGCTCTCCTTGAATGCCCTTTCGAAGTCGTTTTTTATCAGAGTGCGGACTTTGAGTGCCTTAAGGTAATACATATCATAATAACCTGCTGAAAGCGCATATGTTCCAAGCATAATTCGGCGTCTTACTTCTGCACCAAAACCAATTCTTCTACTTTCTGAGAATGATTGATCCATAGATTTATCTTTTTCTTTTTCTATCCGATATCCATAACGGACACCGTCATAACGGGCAAGATTTGAACTAGCTTCGCTCATGGCGATCACATAATATGTGGGAAGAGAATATTTCAACGAAGGAAGAGTTAATTCAATATAGGAAGCACCTAGATCCTCTAGTTTATGTATAGCGGCCCACACGGATTTTATAACAGACTCATCTGTGCCTTCTATGCCTTCTGAAAGAAATTCCTGTGGTACGCCAATCTTAATGGAGGAAATATCATCCTGTAAATATTTCGTATAGTCCTCTTCAAGAGTATCAACACTTGTACTGTCCTTTGGATCGTATCCAGCAATTGTGGTCAACAATAGTGCGGCATCGTAAACATCTTTTGTAATCGGTCCTATTTGTTCTAAACTATTGGCATATGCGATTAATCCGTACCTGCTAACTAGGCCATAAGTTGGTTTAAGGCCAACGACGGAGCAAAAACTTGCTGGACAACGAATTGATCCTCCAGTATCAGTTCCCAGAGCCATAATTGTCTCATCTGCTGCGACTGCAGCTGCACTTCCTCCGCTGCTACCACCAGGTACCCTATCGAGACTCCATGGATTTAATGTTGGTCCAAAATAACTTGATTCTGTGCTACTCCCCATTGCGAACTCATCCATGTTCATCTTACCAAGAGGGACCATCCCAAATGTCTTTATGAATTCAACAACTGTCGCGTCATAAGGAGGAATATAATCTTCAAGCATCTTTGAGCCACAGGTAGTACGAATTCCTTTGGTCGAAATTGTGTCCTTGATGCCAAGAGGGATTCCAAACAGAGGCTTCCCCCATTGATCTTTAGAGAATGTTTTATCAAGTTCTTTAGCCTTATCTAGCGAGGTGTCCTTTGTGAGTGTTATAAAAGCATTCAAATCCTTATCAAGATTTTCAATTTGCTCAAAACACGCTAAAACGATAGCCTCAGCGGATATTTCTTGTGATTTAAGCTTGATGAGCAATTCGTGAGCAGTATATTCATTCAATCTCAAAGAACAATGCCACCTAAAATCGATAAATCAAAATTTTCTTATCCGATCAGAAATCCGATCATACAACTCAGGGCGAATGTGAGTAAGGAAAGTAAATGAACGCCTCGTCTTCTGTATTTTCGAGAGATCCAGTTTTACTGTCAAAAAATCTTCTTCATCATATTTCGCTTTAACGATTTGTTCTCCATTTGGTGCAGCAATTTCACTGCCGCCGCAAAAGAGAACATTGTTTTCAATTCCTACTAAGTTAACATAAACAAAAAATACAGTATTCTCCATAGCGCGCGCTGGTATGATCGTCTCAAACGATGCCCTACCCCATCTTGAGTGGGCTTTACCAATCGCTGGAGCTGCAGATATATTCACGAGGATATCTGCCCCTTCCACTGCAAGGAATCTAGATACTTCTGGCAGAAAGGCGTCAAAGCAGATCTGTAGACCTATAGTGCCGATTGATGTTTCAAAAACTTTTGGAACAGGCCCTGGCCGGAAATACCGAAGCTCTTCAAAGGGTCCATGAGTTGGAAGGAATTGCTTTCTATATTTACCAATATAACCTTGAGGACCTAAGATGACAGCAGAATTATAGATGACACCCTTTAATTCACTCATTTCTGGCATTCCAAAGATTACATATAGATCATTTTCTATTGTAATTTCTTCAAGTTTTCTAACAGAATCACCAGGAATGGGCTCTGATAACGCAAATACGTGATCACGAAGACTATAGCCTGTCAAAGACATCTCTGGAAATACAATTAAGTCTGATTCTTCACGAGCAGCACGTTCGATCCAACTTTGCATCTTTTCAAGATTTGCTTCTTTATTCTCCAAGCTTGGATCCATTTGTGCTAAAGTGACAGAGATTTTTTCCTTCATTAGATCTCAGCCAATCGAGATTTTCCGAACATATTTATTCTAAAAGAAATTGATTTCTTCGTTTTAGAAAATGCAAGAAAAAGATGAAATGCTCTTATTTGAAATTGTATACGTTTTTAGAACTCTTCCTCTTCTTCTTCGATTTCGAGTTCTATCCCTTTCCTTTTCTTAATTATATATTCGTCTTTTTCTCCTGCAATTACTTTGAGTTCTCCTTTTAACCGAACTTTGTGCAAATGTTTTCGGATAAGTTGACGAAGAGTTCGTTTGCTGAAACTTCTTTCAGGAGAATCAGTTGACACCACTATATCCGAACCTTCAATCGAAATATTCATGTACCGCGGAAGTTTTTCTTCAAGATATGTGGTCAGATCCTCAAAAAATTGACCTTTTTTCTTTGATAAGTCTTTAGCCGCAATTACATAAGTCATATTTTGTCCTCCTCTTAGAGTATATGAAATTGGAATGAAATTAATAAATCTAGCTAGATAAATCAGATCTTCTATCAATAATTTCTTGTACGCCTGGACCAGTACCAATTAAAGTGACTGGTATCTTTAATTGAGCTTCAACCTCACGGATAAACCCAACCGCTTGCCTCGGCAATTCTTCGAAAGTTTTTATACCTTTTGTATCAGGAAATACTACATCAAATTTTGTAATCGCGCATTGAGTTGCTCCATTTAAATAGACGGCCCGTTTGGCTAACTTATAATTAAAAGGACTTGCCCGTCGTGTACGCCCTGTTACCGTGCCTTTTTCCTGCCAGCCTCGCTTTATGGTCTCTTCTTCAGATAATTCGCCTTCTAGAGGTCCTTCCCCAACACGTGTAACATAACTTTTAAAGATGACAAGGACATCGTCTACTTTAGTTGGACCGATACCGACATCGCTACATATCGCACTTGCGCACACATCTTTGCTTGTTACATAGGGATAAGTGCCATGATAAAGTGAGAGAAATGTCCCCTGTGTGCCTTCAAGAACTACATTCTCTTGGGCATCAATTAATTCATTGACTTCGAGAGCTACATCACATAAGTATTCTGCGAGTTCAGGAATATCCTTTGCTATTTTACCAACCCTAGAAGCCCGATCAATATTACAAGGACCACTTCCAGAACCTGTGGTTCCAATTATTTTTGAGATAGCAGTACCAGTATCTCGTTCCCTATGTTGTGGTTCTATGATTCCAGTTTGAAAGTCAATTTTGAGCCGTTCTTTTGTGTTAGTATCATCTATCTCTTTGAGAATGACTTCTGGGTCGACTAACACGCCAGCAGACATGTAAAGTTTCGTCTTCTCGTTTACAAAACCGCATGGAATTTGACGAAGTTTGAATTTTTTACCGTTATAAACTACGGTATGACCCGCATTTGTTCCACAGCCTGCTCGAACCATTGCAGCGACTTTATCCGAAACTGCAAGATATGAGGCGATCTTTCCTTTACCCTCGTCTCCGAAAAATCCTCCCACTATAACTGTACACGTCACGCTTTGCGTCTCCATGTTTAGGTCTTTTTTCGTCAGTAAAACCAAATAATCATTCGTTGTTAATAGCCGGAGAGATTAAGATGATACTACATTTAAACCTTTGTGTGCGACCTTTTTCGTCACCCGCAAGCCAATTCAGTTCACAATCTCTTTCCTCATTATAAATTTTTAAGAGATTCTTTGTTACAATACACTTTGTTTTGTTGGTGTTTTAGATTGGCACACCACGAAGGCTATGTTGTCGTTTTTATTGCAGCAATCCTGTTTGGACTTGGCATCGTATTTAATAAAGTTATTTTAATTGATGTACATCCTCTTGTCTTAGGTGGGATTCTATATCTATTATCAGGACTTTTTCTTATCCTTA
>JAEOSO010000094.1 GCA_016840315.1 Candidatus Borrarchaeota archaeon
ATTGGGTTTGAATGCAGCGCCAATCACCACACAACAAGTACCTCCTGAAGAACTTACGAACTACTTATGCCAAATTACAATCGCTTTTGGAACCATTGCGGATTTAGCAAATGATTTACGTCATCTCCAACGAAGTGAAATAGGGGAAATCGCAGAATATTTTGAGAAAAAGCAAGTGGGATCCTCTACTATGCCTCAAAAAAGAAATCCAATCAATCTTGAAAATATTATTTCTCAATATAGAGCAGTTATGCCCCATATCGTCACAGCACTCTTAAATATGGAGTCCGAACACCAAAGAGACTTACGAGATTCTGCTTCTACACGATATATTCTTCCTGAAGTTCTAAACGCATTTGTTCATTCCGTCAATCGCTTAACTCGTGTCATAAAAACACTGAAAGTCGATAGAGATCGAATGAAAGAGAATTTAAAACTTAATCGGGCGTTTTATTTAGCAGAGCCAGCCTATATCCAATTTGCGTTGCAGGGAGATCCAAATGCGTATGATAAGGTCCGCAAATTGACATTGAAAGCACAACAAGAAAATAAATCATTGAGGGATCTGTTACCAACAGATTTACTTGAAATTGTTGGAGACTATTCAGGCACATGTAAAAAGCAGGTAGACGAAATCACCAGTTATTGGGAAGACAAAATTAGTGACTTAGCAGATCTCTAGCGACTTGAAATAAAAAAATGAGATGGAAGGAACTCTCCAAATCATCTTCAAATTAATCAAAATATCTTTAGATCAAGCGATTTCTGTAAGACTGCTGTATTTATTTTACCTGCACTAACTGATTTGCCAGTTCTAAGACTCGATAAAACTACGGATGCAGGACTGAAAAGCCCTGGGTCAACGTTAAAGAAATCAAAATTTGCCTTCTTAAAAACATCGTAAAAAGGTTCACCGTAATCTTTTGATGCTGATGATGGGATTTTCGTAACAAATGTCTCTAGCTCATCACTTTCATCCTCGTTAACTTCGTAAAATGTTTTACCTCCGTAGAGTATCATATCATTTGTCTGGCTCATTGCTTTTTGTTCATCTGGGTTTACAGGAGCTATTGGTGCTGTTCCCGCTCCATAAATAACCTTTTTTGGATCGTATCCTAATGAGGTCATCTTATAGATCCCCATCTCTACTACACGCCCACTTACTTGTACTGAGCCAGCCATAGAGTTTGTTGGAGCCACAACCATATAGCATTGGTCTGCTGAAACTCCACATTTCTCAGCCAAGAAATCAGCTTCAGCTTCTCCAGGCAGGTGTTCTTTCATAGGTTCTAAGAAGACTACCGCAACATCAGCTTTGTCTTGATAATTTAGTTGAGAGAATTCATAATTTGGCAAGAGTTTTTTAGGCTTGAGAGCGGAAGCTCGAGCTGGTCCAGAGGCATATCCATAAACCTTTCCCTCTGTTCCTTTGACCTTCCAACCAGCTAATTGTGAAGCTAAAAGCGCAATGGGAGGATTATCTGTCACGACTGTAATTGCTGGAAGCGTAATTTCGTCAAGCTGTGTTGTTGTCACATTAACTTTTCCTAATCCTCCAAGACAAACCTCAGTCACATATCTTCCAGCTAGAAGTCCACCTTTTGCCTCTATTCCGCAATCTATAACAGTTGCACCGTTACTAAGTTCAGTAAATGTTACATTTATTAATTCAGATTTTTTATCCATTTTTTTTACTACATCTAATGCAAGTTTATTGACACTGGGCTGATCCATTCATATCACCTATGCCTTAATTAAATGACTATTTGCTTCTTTATTCACATAGATCTCCCCTTTTCCCTTTTCTGCTATATCTCCAACAAACTTAAGGAATGGCCCCTCAATTTCCTTTTCTTCATCGATAACAGCCGATGCTACCTCACTATCAAATTTAAATGAAGGTAGTAGTTCCTCAACCTTTCCATGAATGATTATCTTTCCCTTTTTCATCTCTGCGCCAACGCGTTCTGCTACAAGATTATGTAAAATAAGCAGCCCGCCTTGCATATGTATTCCTGCAAAAGCCCCTACTTTACCCTTAATAGTAATTGTTCCTTTTTTCATCCATTCTCCCGCCTCCATTCCACAATTTCCTTCTACGATGATTGTGCCGCCTTTCATTCCAACTGATGCACCTCTATATGCAGCCCCTAGATAGTTTCGTGCATTGCCAAGAATAGATAAGGCACCTCCTTTCATTTCAACACCTGCCCAGTCATCAACATTCCCTTCTATGGTTACTTTGCCTCCCTTCATCTTGGCAGCGGTATGCATTCCTGCATTTCCTTTAATTAAAATTTCTCCTGCTGTCATTCCCTCACAAATATGCTTGATTTTGGATAGATCGCCTTCTAAAACAATTTGAGTTTCCTCTGCAATATCGCCAGACTCACCTGAAATTTCGAAATAGTCTTCAATAGTTATTTGTTTATTTCCCTTCCATAGTTTCAGTTTCCTTATATCTTCTAAAGTTTTTCCAGCGAAAACATCTGGTGAAATGACTTCAGCTTCTAAAGAGGCACCAACAACTTCTTGCTTAAGTGTTAAAGTAACTTCTTTCCCCATCAAATTCACCTCATAGAAATATCACATGAGAGTGAGGTAATTGGCATATCTGCCGTTTATAACAAATAATTCTCTTCGTTTTGACGATAATGAAACACATTCATCATTTTAACATTTAAAAATGTTAACGTGTGATTGAGGATATCAAAACTTACAATGACTTTCTGTAGCAACAACAGTAGGAGTGAAAGATCATGAATGTGGAAATTGAAGATACCTTCGCTGAAGGCTTTAAAATGTGGATTTCTCGAGTTCTAATAACCGCTGCAACTCAAGAATGGGCATTGACATCAGCAAGAGCTGCTACAGGCTTTGGAACCTCTATAATAATGAGTCCCGCTGAAGCTGCGATTGAAAAGATTGTTCCTCCAGAAGATACTATCGATGGGAGACCCGGTGTTATCATTCAAATAGCCCATACAAAGAAGAAAAAACTCGCCAAACAATTGCTAGCAAGGTTAGGACAATGTGTCTTAACGTGTCCTACTACTGCTGCATTCTGCGCTATGGATGAATACGACGAGCTCTTTAAGACTGGCGCTAATTTGCGATACTTTGGTGATGGATTCGAAGAAAAAGTAGAGATGTACGGCAGAACACTATGGAAAATTCCTGTGATGGAGGGCGAGTTCTTAATTGACAGTGAATTTGGTGCAAAGAAAGGGGTAGCAGGAGGAAATCTCTTGCTTATTGGTGCTGATCCAGAAAAAACATTGCAGGCAACTGAAGCGGCAGTTAAGGCGATTGAAACTGTAGATTATACTGTAACAACCTTTCCTGGGGGAATTTGTAGAAGTGGATCAAAGATTGGCTCTTTAAAATATTCAAAATTTATGCATGCCTCTACGAATCATCGGTTTTGTCCCACATTGATCGGAAAAATCGATGACTCTGAATTGCCAGTTAACGCAAAAAGTGTATTGGAAATCGTTATCAATGGGCTCACAATTGACGCAGTTAGTAAAGCAATGTCAGAAGCAATTAAAGCAGCAGTAGAAGTGCCTGGTCTTATTAAAATTACCGCTGCGAATTATGGTGGAGAATTAGGGCAATATCAGATACATCTGAAGGATTTAGTCTGACCTCTTTTTTTCTTTTTCTTTTTCCGAACTTTTTTTGTGTCATGGCAATAAGCTTTATAAATAGGACGTGTGAAGATTGCTGATAATTGTCATGATGTATCAGCGTGATAGTTAACAAATTATAATTATCCTAAATCTTCAAGTGGTGGTTGGAAACGCCATGTTATCAAGCAGTCAGAAAAAGATCCTGAAATCATTGTTAGATTTATATAAAGAAAAAAGTGAACCGATTAAATCAAATGCTATCGGAAGAATAACAGGTAGATCCAATGGTACAATTCGGAATATGATGATCAGCCTCCGTGCATTGCAATTGGTGGAATCAATTGCTGGACCAAAAGGGGGATATATTCCTACAGTACAAGCCTTCGAATTGTTCAGAATGCCTATGCCAGACCAGTGGGAGGAAGTGCCTGTTATTGTGGAAGGGAAGCAGATCTCTGCATCTGTTTCAGATATCGGCTTGTCTAAGATTCCTTCACCTGCAGAATCTATCGCTGAAATTACAATCTCTGGAGACGTCAGCCAGATAAGGGTAGGCGAACGAATAATTATTGGTCCCACTCCCAAGTCCAATCTTCTCGTCAAAGGAGAAGTGATGGGGCTCTATCCCTCAACTGGTAAACTTCTCCTCGAAGTTTCTGAAATGGCTACCCTCCCAGATGTGTCGATTGGGGAGATTGCTACAGAAAAACCAATATCAGTCAAATCGGATACACCAATTAGGGCTACTGCAGAAATTTTCGCTGAAAAACGTATCAGTGCTGTTCCAATTGTCAATGGAGATGACGAACTCCTTGGATTGTTTACTGCGATGGACCTTGCAAAGATGATTGTACTAGATAAATTAGCTGATAACATCTCCGATGCATTAAAACTCGGCGCTACAACAGAGCCCTGCGTTGCACCACCTGAAACGTCGTTAGTTAAGGCTCTTAGAGTCATGGACGAGTGTGGATTGGGGCGCGTTGTTATAGTTGACGAAAATGAGCGGGTAATTGGTATCGTTACACGTACAGATCTTCTAAAAACAATTCTTGAGCATTATTAAAGAAGACCATTAGATTCCAGTTTTTTTCTGCTTTTTCTAATTTTTCAAAGCAGACTTTCAAGTTCATGAAAAATGAGTGTTATAACAGTTGAATCAAAATAATAACAAAGCTATATTTTTCGCTATAAATTGATACCGGTGACTCGACACCAACATTAACGGGCGATGTGTATTCACTTTCACAACGGTCCCCTACCTTTAAATAGGCTTTAGCAGAACTATTTTTTAATGATGCTTGGGAGGAACGCAGCGATACACGACAGCTAGGTCGAGAGTAGTTTCAGCATAGTCTTTTAATGGTTTAAAACATACGAAAACCAGTCTATTTATAACTGAGAGAGAGGTGTGCCGCCCCCATGTTTGTAACCGTCCAGATCCCGTTGATGGGAGACAAATTGACCCCCAAAAAACACCAACAGTTGCAGCGCCTGATGGCACGGGATACCACGGTTATTCGAGAATATCTGCAGATCATCGAGCAAGAATCCACTCAGTTGTGGCGCACAGGACACCAGGGACGCCGAATTGCCCTTAGTAAACTGGATCAGCTGACCTTAACCAGCAAACCGCTTACCCGCCAACAGCAAGATGGCAGGCTGAAGACCACTGCCGGGCGTCCTAGGGTCAAGTATGACTTAAAGCAGCGGTTTCAGGGACGGATCACGGTACGCGAATTAAAAGAATGTCGAGATACGGCGGTCGCCATGTGGCACAGTTATTGCGAGCAACTCTTAGATCATGAGCGCATTTATTGGAACATCATGCAAAAAAACAATTATCTGAATCAGGAGAGCGAACTAGCGCGGGTATTAAAGTGGTGGGAGACCCAGAAAAAACCATCTCCGCCCTGTCAGGCTCCAGCATATCAGCCGGGACGATTACCCCGACGCATGAATCTGGGAACGACGGCCTTCTGGCATGAGCGGCAGACCACAAGACTCACCCATTACTGGTTAGAAGTGTATTACCCTGAAAAGGGACAACATCTCTGGCTGCCTCTCAATCCCTCAGTGTATCATTTGAATCTGCTACATGGCGCTGACGCTAAAACGGTGCAATTGGTTAAACATGAAAATGGGCGTTGGTATGCGCATGTGACCCTAAGCTACCCCGATCCAGAACCCCAGGATAACGCAAAACCCCTTGCCGTGGTAAGTGTGGACCTGGGGATCAAAAAAGCAGCAGTAGCCGTGCTGCTGACTGCTGACGGCTCGGGGGAACTTACGGCGCGCAATATTCGCGTGTTTGAATCAAAAGAGAAAAAACGGGTGATTAATGAATTAGATACTCAGCTTGCGGCCTTGCAGCGGAAGAAAGAGCACTATCGCCAGCGTGGACGATCTATCTATGGGATCACCCGCAAATTGAAGACTTTAAGCCGCCGACGGAAACAACTGGCCCTTCACTACGACCACGAACTGACAGCGCAACTTACGTGGTGGGTTCAACGGCTAGCGCATAAGTACCGAGTGTATGTAGCGATTGGCCAACTAAAAGGGATTCGTAATTCGCGGCGGAAAGGTGACGGCAAATCGCGGAAACATCGCCGAGAATTGCATCGCTGGGCCTTTGCACGGATCACTGCGATGTTGGGCTATAAACT
>JAEOSO010000021.1 GCA_016840315.1 Candidatus Borrarchaeota archaeon
AAACTTTGAGGAAGATCACTAATACCAAAAGCTTCAATTGTAGTAGATGCCAAATGCGCGAATTTATAACCTGCTTCCCTGTCAGTAAGGAAATAGTAAGCTGCGTGCGTTGCAAAAATCTTTTCTTCAGGTGCAGTATTACTCACAATATACGAAGCGACCTGATATTGTCCTTCTAACTCTGAAGAAAAACACGAAAGTCGTGTTGAATAACGGGGATTCGTATAAAGGGTAATTCCACCGTATAAGATGGTGACTAAAAGAAGAAGGCAGGTCCCTATTTTTAGGATGTCAATCTTTAATATGGGTAACTTTACTGTCTTTTGAATTGAGAATAATTCTTGAAGAAGAATGCTACTCGATAAGCAGAGAGGGGGGATAACTTGGATATAATAATGATCCCATGGTGTCCTTAAACTTACAATGAGGAGAAATGACATGCCAAACCAACTTACTATTAAAACGCCCCATTTTTTTCTGAATTTACAAAGAAGAATCAATCCAGTACCCCCAATAATCCAGATGAGCGGATTTCTCAAAAATACAAACTTAAAAAAGGTATCAACCTTTGCAAAGGGCGTCATTTTTACAGGTGGTGAAATATTAAACAAAATAATGGCAAAAATTGCTTGATACAAAGCATTTGTAATCAGAAAGTAGATAATAAAGGGCAGTATGATTATGATAACGCCACACAATATCCACATGATGGATTTAAGAAAATCTTTTGAAATGTTTTTTGTCAAATACAAATGTACGAGAATTATGGGCAGTGTTAGAATGCCAGGCTGCTTTATAAGTGCTGAAACTCCAATAAGCATGCCCACAAAAAAATATAATAAACCACTTTCTCTTTGATCTGTCAACATGTAGAAATATACCGAAATCACCATAAAAAAGGTCATAATGGATCCGGCGTGTATTACAATCCCATATGTTATGGCGAGAGGATCAACCACAAAAAGAAGTGCTGCGATTAGACCGGTTATGGTATGTCTTATCTTTTTTCCTATTAAAAACAAGAAAAGGCCAGTAAGACAAGAAATAAACATAGAAACAATTCTAGGCACTATTATATTTTTTCCAAAGATCCAAAAAGCAAGTGCAACAATGAAAAATAAACCAGGTGGTTTTGGTTCAAATAAATCACGATAGAGAATCGACCCATGTAAAATTTTTAAGGCGTAATATGCGATAAGAGCTTCATCGCTTTTTAAAGATTTAAAAATAGAAGGTATCCGCAAAAGAAATCCCAATATCAGTATAAAACCCAATAAGGGATATTTCCGGGCATTTATCCATTTGTAGATCAAGTGTATCTCCTTAATTAGCTAAATATGTTTATGGAATCCAATTGTTTTTATTTAGAAATTTAAGTGATATAGGTAAATCTCCCGTCGATATATCAAAACTTGATGTAACATATAAAAATAACTGTGGTGAAAATCTAGCTCGACATGATTCCAAATAGTAAGATTAGGAGGCCAATTACATGGAAAAGATAAATTCTGAATTATGTGAAAAGGTAAAACAAGCAGTTATTGATGTAGATCCCGAACCTGCCAAAGAAGTTGTTAAGGAAGCACTTAAATCAATGAATCCACTGGCAATTATTAACTGTATGACCGAAGGTATGTCAGAAGTTGGCCGACTATATGAAGAAAGAGTTTACTTTGTCACTGAATTATTAATAGCTGGAGAGATTATGAGCCAGAATATAGACGTCCTCAAACCTTATCTTGCGGAAGGCGAGACTCCGACGACATACGGCAAAATTGTGTTTGGTACAGTCAAAGACGACATCCACGACATCGGTAAAAACATCATGGTATCTCTATTAAAAGTAGCAGGGTTTGAAGTTATTGACCTTGGAGTTGACGTTCCCGTATCAAAATTCATCGTAGCCCTTAAAGAAAATAAGGCAGATATTTTGGCAATGTCCTCACTCTTAACCTCAACAGTGGATCAAATCAAAAATGTAATCGCAGAATTAACAAAGGAAGGCCTCAGAGGTCAAGTAAAAGTGATAATCGGAGGTGCCGCTGTAACAGAAGATTTTGCTAACGAAGTAGGGGTAGATGGCTATGCTGTCGATGCCACGCAAGGTGTTGAAAAGTGTAAGGCATTCCTTCAATGAAATCCTACTGAAAAACTTATATGGGCACCCAATTAAACCATATTACACATTCCACGGGTCCGTAGTCTAGCCTGGATCGGGCGCCGACTTAGATAAAACTAATCTAAGGCGTATGCCTGCGGAGCCGGATAAGTTCTTTCTCAATGAGGAAGAGCTCCGAATCGCGGGTTCAAAGGAATAGGGCTACGCTCTGATCTGAAAATCCCGCCGGACCCACCATTTTTACTCCTGTTTTGTCTGAATTGATTCTTCGAGTTTCATCTCATAAAGTAATCCAAGAAGATATAACACACATAAGAGGGCTACGAAGAGTCCTCCCAGAAATATTAATGTTTTTGTGTTTTGAAAAAACTCCAAAATCCAACCAATGACAATTATTATGTTTGTAAATAGATGGAGAACATACTCTCGCTTCTCTAATTCATAAAAAATCATCCATGGAATGAGCATTGTAAAATATCTTAAAAAAACTGTATTCGATATCACTAAGAACGCCAAAACGGCTAAAAGGCATACTCTGGTTGAATTATCTTGTTTTCTTGTCAGATAAACTATCAAAATATTTGCAATAAGCACAAACTCTACTGCATAATTCATCAAATTATCAAAAAAAGTGTAAAGACTATCAGGAAGTAGTAAAGCAAATGTCCACCACGTTATTTTTCCTGGCGGTCTTCCTTCGTGCCTAAGAAATAAGGAATACAACATCCTTTCTGGATTATAAAGAAAAAATGGTAGACAAACTACAGAGAAGATTGCTACGATTATAATACCTATTTGGATTCGCCTTTCTAAACTCGTATTTAATCCTTTATGCACCAGCAATGGTAAAATAAAAATAATGAACTGTATCTTTATTAAAAATCCTAATGCAAGATAAATCCCTTGTTTCCAAGTATTTTCTTTATTTCTTAGAGCTAATAACAAAAAAAGCAGCATAATAGATTCCGCAGACCCCTCGTATGCTGATGTGTAGATGCAGATTGGATTAAACAGCCAAAATATCCATCCATAAAAGCCAAGCTTTTTTTGATCTAGTTTTAAAAAATGCGCTCTAATAAGATACGCACATCCAAAATCAGCAACAATTACAGGAATCTTAACCCCCAAGTAAATCCAACGTGTTCCATCAAAAAGTAGAACAAATGGAAGTACCATAATTGCCCATAAGGGAGGTTTTGCAAAAGGATAGCCAATATTTGAAGTCAAATATAAATCAAAAGGGTTAGCGTCATCAACTAATCTTCTTGCTGCATTGATAAGATTTGGCGTGTCAAATTTGTGAAAAAAGTAGAAACCAATCAGTAAGCGAAGAAATAATGCACTGCCTCCAATAATATATAACTTATAGTGTGATATTTGTCCCATAATTTTTTGAAGAGCGATTTGAACTTGCATCCCATTGCCTCAAAGTTGTGATGCAACACAATCTTAAATAAACCAAAATAAATTTTCCTATGTTTTGATTTTCCAAGTAAATATAAAGTGAAAACCATGGTTTTACGGTATCATAAAGCAAAACACAAAATAAAAAATTATACAAGTTCTATTTCGATGTAGATTGAATCGGGTACCCTGATCCTCATAATTTGAGACATCGTTCTTTCATTCGCATCGAGTATAACGATCCGTTTATGCAGCCGCATTTGCCATTGTTCCCATGTCGGAGTTCCTTCTCCACAAGGTGTCTTTCTGACTGGGATCTTTATTTTCTTTGTGGGAAGTGGAATTGGACCATTAATTCGCGCCCCAGTTTTTTGAGCGATTTCTTTGAGCTGATCGCAAATCATCTGAAGATCTTTTGTGTCTTTGCCTAACAATCTGATACGTGCTCGCTGTACCATCTTTTTGTGCCTCTACTCATTATTGAATTAATAAAAATTGATAGAGCAAGCCTTCACAGGCTTCCTAGGAAACAAATTACCGTTTTACTATACTCTTTACGATTCCTACGCCTACTGTCTTAGCCATATCTCTTATAGCGAACCTACCTAACTGGGGAAGGTTAGCGTACTCCTCTATGCATAATGGTCGTGTTGGAACGAGTTTTACTATTGCACCCTCGCCTGTTTTCAGATATGGTGGGTTCTCCTCAACAACTTCTCCAGATCTTCGGTCAATTTTTGCTTGAAGTTCTATGAAGGTAGATGCAACTTGTGCTGTGTGTGCATGTATAACCGGGGTATATCCTGCAGCAATTGCAGTTGGATGGTGTAGTATGAATATCTGTGCAGTAAATTCCTTTGCAACGCTTGGTGGGTTGTTTGGATCTCCTCCAACGTCGCCACGTCGAATTTCTGATTTCGCAATTCCTTTGAGATTAAATCCGATGTTGTCGCCGGGTACTGCTTTTTCCAGTTGTTCATGATGCATTTCAATCGATTTTACTTCACCCACTTTTGAGACAGGCTCAATTTGGATCTTGTCACCTGCGTTGAGAACACCAGTTTCGATGCGGCCGACGGGCACCGTGCCAACACCAGTGATAGTATAGACATCCTGAATTGGAATTCTAAGCGGTTTATCGGTTGGCTGTGGTGGAATTTTCATTTCATCCAAAGCCTGAAGGATCGTAGTATCTTTGAACCATCCCATATTTTCGCTCGCCTTAGTCATGTTATCGCCAGTCCAAGCGGATACTGGAATGTAGAAGCGCTTGATTTTCATGTCTAGTTCTTTTTCAATGAGTTTAAAGACGTTCTCAACATTACTTTTTATTTCGTTGAATCTATCTTCACTCCAAGTAGGATCTGCTGCATCCATTTTATTAACGGCAACAATGAATTGATCCACACCAAGCGTGGCGGCTAGGACAAGATGTTCTACCGTCTGTCCGCCCTTACCGATACCAGCCTCAAACTCTCCTTTTCGCGAAGATACGGCAAGAATAGCAGCGTCCGCTTGACTTGTGCCCGTAATCATGTTCTTAACGAAGTCTCGGTGTCCTGGAGCATCGATGATAGTGTAATAATACTTAGGAGTTTCGAATTGCCAGAATGCGATATCAATAGTTAAGCCACGTTCACGTTCTTCTTTAAGCTTGTCTAACACCCATGCATATTTGAAAGATCCTTTTCCGAGCTTAGTAGCTTCCTCTTCATACTTTGCAATAGTTCGCTCGTCAATAGCTCCCATTAGGACAAGAAGATGTCCTACAAGCGTAGATTTGCCATGATCAACGTGTCCAATAATAACGAGGTTCATATGAGGTTTTCCAGATTTAGACATATCAAATTTCCTCCAAATCACAGTTCCTAGTTTTTCTCAGATTTAATTTTTAATGTATTTGATTTATGATTTATATTCTTTGTAATTCGTTTTAAAAAGCTTGTGAAATCTAGCTGTTAAATTAATACGTAATTTATTACTTACAAGTGCTAAATGTCCGCACTCATTGAACTTTTGACTCAGCGTGCAGACATTGCAATGCGCTCTTTTTCTTGGCGTCTTTTAATCGCAAAACTTCGTGTATCATTATTTGCAGCAGCAATCAATTCTTCAGCAACGCATTCCTCAAATGACTTCACAGTACTGAAGCTTGCCTTTTTTATGCCTTGAGCCAGAAACTGTAAAGACAGGTCAACCCTTCTTTGGGGTGCAACGTCAACTGCTTGATGATACACAATACCACCATAAGAAATACGGGTTGTTTCTTCTTGATGCGCACTATTTTCTACAGCTCTTACCAAAATTTCAACCGGATTTGTTCTGGTTCTTAAATGAATAATTTCGAAGGCTACCATTATTCCCTTAGTAATCTTCATCTTTTTGCCAGTATTACGTCCGCCACGCATTAGTTTATTTATAAATCGTTCCACAATTGATACTTGTGATTTTCTAAAGCGATGGTGCTCATGGCGACCTCCTGAATGTGGCGCGATTACGGGCTTTAAAGATATATATCTTCTTAACCCAGAATCTTGAACTTCGATTCCATCCATTGCCCATTTGCCAAACAGGAGTATCTCTTGTGTTTCACTTTTTTTCTTTTTAGCTGCCAATGATCTTCCATCTCCTTGAATTAATATGAGGTATTTACCGGATAGGTTTCTCCTTCTTTTTCAGTATCAGAGACTCCAACGAGACACCGTTAACTTGAGTGACTTTCCACCTAACTCCTGGAAGGTCACCCATACTTCTACCTTTCGATCCACCGATGCCGGCTACTATCACTTCGTCATGTTCATCGATATACAATAATGCACCGTCTCCTGGCAGGAAAGCGGTTATTTGTTTTCCATTTTTAATCAGCTGTACGCGCACGCATTTACGAATGGCTGAATTCGGCTGTTTGGATTCGATACCTACTTTTTCCAAAACTATACCTCGCGCTTGTGGCGCGCCTTCTAATGGGTCGGCTTTGATGTCAAGTTTTAATTGCCTACGTTTGTAATAACGATCTTTCCATCTAAACTTCTTTCTCTTACGTGTTAATAATCCTGCAGCAAATTCTCCTTTTGGTGACTTGCTTCCGGGCATTTGAAATTCACACTCCTTTCTGATCTACGCCATCAATAGACTAAGAGATTATAACGTCATCGATATTGAGGTATCGTTTTGCAAGAAGACGTGCACGTGCAACGTTTTTTCCATTTTTACCTATTGCTATACCTCGATCTTTAGGTTCAACGTTTACAATAGCTACTTTCCGATCTTTTTTTTCTGAAATACTCACACTCTTTATCCGAGCGGGCGCCAGAGTGTTCTTGATGAACTCAACCTCAGAATCTGCGAATTCAACTATGTCAATGTTTCTGTGTAGCATGTCCTTGGCTCTTTTTATATTTATTCCTCTTTTACCAATCGCTCGCCCTATATCCCCCTCTTTTACCACAAAAATCAACCGGTCATCATCAATAATCACATCTTTCGTGATGGCACCTGTAATGTTTTCGAATAATGCGATATACTTAATTTCATCGCTTGTAATTTTAACACTGCTCAATTGCTGTCCTCCACTAACTGTAAAATATCTGAATCACCTGGTTCCTGAACCGATACAACCGATACTAAAAATGGTTTGCCACAGACAAAACCTAAATCCAAGCTGGAGCCTTCAAATTCTAATGTTGGAATTTCCGACAATTTAGCATAATGTAGAACATCATTTCTTATTGTTGAGGGAGTATTTGTTGCAAGTATAACTAGCTTAACGTCCCCAAGTTTAATAGCTCTTATAGATTCTTTAGCTCCTAATATAGTTTGTCCCGTTTTCGTAACAATCTGAATCGCTTTTGTTACATCCGCCATTTATTTTTTGCCCTCCTTTTTCTTTGCTTTTCTTTCTCGACTCATCATAAGATCTATCGCGCCAGTTCCAAGTAATATTGTCTGTCCGATAATCACGTTTTCAGTTATTCCTTTCAAATGATCAATCTCGCCGCGGGTGCTTGCCTCCAGCAAATGCTTCACGGTTACTTCAAAAGCTGCCCTCGCTAAGACGCTAGCTTTTTCTCCACTAATACCGTGTCGTCCAATCTGGCGTACTTCTCCAGTAACTGTCATAAGGTCTGCAACTAACATAACGTGACGCAGGTCAACATCAAGTCCTTGTTCCTCAAGTACATTGATGGCTTCGGTTATAATAATGTTCCTTGCAGCTTCGATGCCAAGACAATCTGCGATCTCATGAATATGATTAGAAATAGTCCGCAGCGGATCTACGCCTGAAACACGAAGGACGTTTAGCAAGTTAGTACCCTCAGAATAAATGACAAATTCATCCTCTTCTTTCCGAATTACTGTTCTTTTGACATCTTTAAGGCCTTTCAATGGTAATGTTCGAAGTTTTTCTGCAAGTTTTTGTAACTCTGTGAAGCTATCAATTTTCGGTCGGACAATAATTGTATATTCGTTAAGGAGTTCCGCATCTCCTTTTTTGAGTTTATTAATTTTTTCCACAACAAACTCCGGGGTTAATCCTTTATCCTCCATAAGGTCAGGCTCTAACTTCAATTCTATTTGCATGTTGCTAAGGTTGATTTCAATGTCATAGGTTACCTTCTCAATTTTTGTTTCTTCAATACGCCGTGCAACATCACGGGCCTTTGTTCCATCTGTTTTATGAGCGACATCCAAAAATGCAGTCATCATTGGGGTAGAAGGGTTCTTACGTGCGTCTACGATTTCAATGAGCCGAGGAAGACCAAGCGTAACGTTCAATTCAGCAACTCCAGCGTAGTGAAACGTCCTGAGCGTCATTTGCGTGCCTGGCTCACCTATAGATTGGGCTGCAATTGTACCTACAGCTTCTCCAGGCTCCACCAACGCCTTAGAGTATGCTTTTCTAGCTTCTTCAATAATCAGATCTAACTCATCTTCAGTAACTTCAGTCTCTTCTAACTTTTCCTTTAACTCGTTAATTACTGCGAAAGGAAGTTCGTTGTTTTCTTCCAAGGTTTTTATTTTTTCTTCAGTTGCTATTCTTCAACCCTCCTCTGACTTAGAATTTTTTCAAAGATAACGTCCATGTTCATCGCTTTCCCATGATCGCTTTTTGCGGGATCAACTCCATCTTCACCATATACGAATTGAATTATTTGGCCGATTGCATTTCTTACAGTTCCATCATTTTCATTCTTTATATCTTGCAGAGCATTTACTAGTCGCCTTTGCATGTAGCCTGAAGTGCTGGTGCGAACTGCAGTATCTACCAGTCCTTCACGGCCACCCATTGCATGGAAGAAGAATTCAATAGGAGATAATCCACTTCGATAGCTCGCTTTTACAAAGCCTCTCGCAATAGCGCTCAGGTCACCTTCCTTAAAATGAGGCAATACGCGACCTCTATAGCCTCTATGGATTCTTTGTCCTCGTACAGACTGTTGACCAACACAAGCAGTCATTTGGGCGAGATTTAAATTACTTCCTCTAGCGCCGGTTGTAGCCATTATAACTGCATGATTATGCAATCCAAGATTTCTCCCAGCAATTGTACCTGCATCATCTCTAGCTTCTGCCAATTCCTGCATAATTCTCATCTCTAAAGTTTCTTCTATAGTGCGTCCTGGAAATCGTTCTAACTCACCATCTTTACATACTCTTATAAGTTCGTCAACTTGTTCTTCCGCTTTGCTTAAGACCCCACTTATCATATTTTTTGAATCGACACTTAGGTCAACGTCATCGAGCCCCAGAGTAAAACCCTTCGATGTAATTAATTCTAATAGCAATCGTGTGATGGAATCGAGAAATTCTCTTGCTCTTTGATTTCCATAATCTTTAACAATTCTATGAAGCAACGAATTGGCTTGACCAGCTCCCAATGTCTTTTTATCAATAACTCCTGACATAAGATTTCCATTTCTGACAATGACGTATGCATCATTGGGGCAATCTTCCTTTTCGCATACATTACACTTAATACACGCCTTTGAAGTGAGAGTCAAATTGAGTAGCGAAGGTATCAGTGTACTCAACAACTGCTTTCCAGACCACATTCTAACGGGTTTTTGTATGGTAGGCGGTGGCAGGTCGTCTTGAAACCCTGCAGCAAAGAATAATTGACATACATACTTCTTAGTGAAGAACGCATTTTTTCTCGTAAGAAGAAATCCTGCAGATATATAATCTTGAAGTGCGCCAATAATAGGGCCGCCATATCGAGGAGAAAGAATATTTTCTTCAACTCGCATAAGAATTCTTGCTTCAGCTCTTGCCTCTTCGCTTTGAGGAACGTGAAGGTTCATTTCATCGCCATCGAAGTCCGCGTTATAGGGAGGGCATACACAGAGGTTAAGTCTAAACGTTCTGAAAGGCATTACTTTAACTTCATGCGCCATAATCGACATTCTATGGAGAGATGGCTGGCGATTGAATAAAACGATGTCGCCATCTTTTAAATGGCGTTCTACAACATAACCCGGTCGAAGAGCCTCACTTACTGTCGCTTTATCCTTTACAAATCGTAAATCAACTCGTCGTCCATCGCTACGAATTATATAATTTGCACCAGGATGGTCGTCATGTCCTCTCATTACAAGTTCTCTCATTTCTTCAATATTCCATTCCGTAACACGTTCTGGAATAGTTAAGATCTGGGCGACTTCTGATGGCACGCCCACTTCGTTTATTCCTAGGTTTGGATCGGGTGAAATAACGGTACGTGCCGAAAAGTCAACACGCTTACCCGACAAATTACTTCGGAAACGTCCTTCCTTCCCTTTTAGCCTTTGAGATAATGTTCTTAAGGCCCTTCCAGATCTATGACGTGCAGGGGGAATACCAGAAACCTCATTGTCGAAGAATGTGGTAACATGATACTGTAAAAGTTCCCACAAGTCATCAACTATTAATTGGGGTGCGCCCGCATCGATATTTTCACTTAATCGTTGATTAATTCTAATTATGTCTACTAATTTATGGGTGAGATCATCTTCTGAACGAACACCAGATTCTAAGGTGATACTTGGACGTACAGCAACGGGTGGAACTGGAAGTACAACAATAACCATCCACTCTGGACGAACAACTTTTGGATTAATTCCAATTAATCGACAATCTCCATCTGGCATTTTTTCCAAGACCGCCCGTATGTCACTTGGAGTTATGCGGGCGGCACCTGACTCATGTTCTTCATAATAAGTAGTCGGTTTTTCAAGACGGATTTTCAATTTATCCTTTCCACAATCGGGGCACGTGCTTGTTTTCGTAGCTTTTTTTAATACTTCTTTCACAAGTTCGGGATCTAGTTCGCCCCATTCCTCTTCATATTTATCCATCTTTTTATCAAAATCTAATCTTTCGTCCTCACTTAAAGTAAGACGGGCACAATCTCTACAGATAGCTCGAAGAACCTTTTGGATAATTTTCGCAAAACCGACATGTATAACAGGTCTAGCGAGTTCTATATGGCCAAAATGGCCAAGACATTCTCCTACTCTATTACCACAGGATTTACATGTCTGTCCTGGCTCGATAGTTCCCAATCGGCCATCCATTAGTCCCGAGTCAATAGGTAGTCCGTCCTCATCGTAAGTATCCGCAGTGATTATTCGGGTAACAGACATCTTTCTTATATCATCTGGAGATAGTAGTCCAAATTGGATTTGATCAATAACCTTCGGAAGCGTAGACATTCTATTTTATCCCTCTCATGCAGGTTCTTTTAATTTTAAACGTGGAGAAATTCCAAGACTCATTAATTCTTGGAGTAATAGTTTAAATGCATATGACATGGTTACACGGCTCACAGTTGTCTTGTCGCCGCATATTGGGCAATAATAACGATCTCGAGAGCGATCTTGTACTGCTAGCATTCCGCATTCGTCACAAACAATTACTACAGTTTTATCAGACTCATCTAATAGACGTTCTTTAAGCAACAGGGCTGCACCATGACCGATCAAACAGTCTCGTTCCATTTCGCCAAATCGAAGCCCCCCTTCTCTTGCACGTCCTTCAGTTGGTTGTCTAGTCAAAATCTGGACAGGTCCTCTTGCTCTGGCATGTAGTTTGTCAGCAACCATGTGATGGAGTCTCTGATAATATACCACTCCGATAAAGACATCTACTTCAAATTTTTCCCCTGTCATGCCATTATACATGCTCTCTAGACCTCTATGATCAAAACCAGCGCGTCTCATTTCCTCTTGTAGTGTTTCTTCACTTCCAGAGAATGCAGTACCATCTTTTCTTTCGCCTTCAATGCAACCGACTTTGCTGGATATAGCTTCAATTATTTGTCCTACTGTCATTCTGCTGGGTATTGCATGAGGATTGATTATCAAATCGGGAACTATCCCATCTTCCGTAAAAGGCATATCTTCTTGTCGGACAACGATTCCTAAGACTCCTTTTTGCCCGTGCCTTGAGGCGAATTTATCTCCGAGTTCTGGAACCCTCTGGTCTCTGACTCTGACTTTGACTAGCCTGTTTCCATCAACAGTCTCTGTAACAATAACTGTGTCAATAATGCCCTGTTCGCCGTGACGCAAACTGATTGAGGTCTCCCTACGAATGGGAGCTGGCATTTCGAATTCTGTATATTCTTCCAAGAATCTTGGAGGGCTAGTGCGCCCTATAATTACATCTCCTCCGTAAACATCAGTCTCTGGTTCGATAAGACCGTCGTCAGCAAGATGCCGATAGGCTTCGCTAACTCTGTATCCTCTTACATTTTTACCAGGTATTTCAAAACGATCCTCTTGTCCGCCAGGGTATCGCTTCTCCTCAACATCATAAGTTCGGAAAAATGAAGATCGAGCAAGTCCTCGTTCAAGTGACGCCTTATTTATTATGAGCGCATCTTCCATATTGTAGCCACCATGACTAAGGATAGTAACAACAAAATTTTGTCCTGCGGGACATTTATCAAAATCTATTACATCCATTGCTCGTGTTTTCACAAGAGGAACTTGCGGGTAATGAAGGAAATGCCCTCTAGTGTCAACACGTAATTTAAAATTCTTAGCATATACACCAAGGGCTTGCTTTGACATACCCGCTTCATATGTATTTCTTGGAGATTGATTATGCTGTGGAAAGGGTATTATACTAGCACAAATTCCCAAAATAGTGGAAATAGCGATTTCAAGATGAGTGTGATCTTCGGTCAAGTCTTCTTGATTGATCGCAATATAAACATTTTCTTCTTCCTCTGCATCAAGATATTCAATTAGTCCATTTAAAATGGAGTCATTCCATTTTAATTCTCCATTTGTGAGTTTTTCAATGTGTTTAGTTGTAATCTTTGGTTGTCCATTCTCTACAATCATTAGTGGACGTCTAACACGTCCAGGATCACAATTAATTTTTACTTCGTCAGTTTCTTCATAATATGCAACATTTATGGAATCATCTATTTCGTTAGCACGTCTTGCCTTCCTAATTTGATCGACAAGCGCAGAGGGATTCGGATGATAGCCAACAAGCCGTCCATTAAGAAATACACGTGATTGATTTGCTTCTTTCCCTTGAAGTTCGTCCCAACTCTTCGCGCCGTACGTTTTCAATATTTCCTCGACAATGTACTCATCTATCCCTACAGAAATATAGGCCATTAATGCAAGATTTTTGACCAAACCACAATTTGGGCCCTCTGGTGTTTCGTTGGGACATATCTTACCCCAATGTGTTGGGTGAAGATCACGCGCCTCGAAGTGGGGTTGACTACGACTTAATGGAGAAACAACTCGGCGAAGGTGACTTAATGTAGACATGTAATTAGTACGGTCTAATAATTGACTTACTCCCGCTTTTCCGCCTACCCAGTTCCCAGTGGCTAATGCATGTCGCAAGCGCTCAGTAATTACATCTGCTCTTACAGCCGTTTTTATATTTGGTTTTTTTCCTCTCACAGCAGTTCTTTCAAGTTGGTAAGTAATGTCTCGTATCAAATTTAAAAAAGCAACTCTAAATAAACTTGTTAAAAGATCACCAGCTAATTTTAATCTTTTGTTTGCATAATGATCTTTATCGTCAGCGTTTCGTATGCCCAAGAAAAGTTCAAGTATTCGTTGTGCCATTTGACTCAGGAAATATGCCTTTTTCTTTCGGTCCTCCTCATCTGTGCCCACGTGAGGCAGCAAATATTTATCGAGTACCTGTTGTGCTCTCTTAATTCGATATTCACGCATTTGTCCGACTGCTACTCTTTTTCCAATATAATCAAGTGCATCATCGACATTCTTTATATCTGCAGCCTCTCGGATAGTTGGTATTAACTCCCGGATCACTTCAGGTCTATTTGAAATTGCATCAACTATTTGTTTATCGGTTTCAAGTCCAAGAGCTCTTAAAACGGTCGCTAGGGGTATCTTTCTTGGTACTGAAGGAAATGAAACCCGGAGCGACCCATCGTTTCTTCGTTCAACTGTAACGGGTGCTCGAAAGCCTCGCGCTGTAGAAAAGACTTTTGTTATATGTGTGCTTGTTTTGCCGCTACTAGATGCCTCAATCAAGATCTTGTTTGGAGCGAGATCTTCTTGTGTGACGAGAACTCTCTCAGAACCATTAATAATGAAATAGCCACCGGGATCACTTGGATCTTCACCAATCTCGACTAACTCTTGTTCAGACATTTGTGCTAAAAGGCATTTATTGGATTTGAGCATGACTGGAAGACGTCCGACATACACATTAGCGGTTTCACCGGGAACCTCCACTCCCTCGTTAAGATCTATTGGCGTCATTTCAAGCCATAGTGATGCGTAATACGTCAAATTTCTGATTCGGGCTTCCATGGGTGTAATAGGACGAATTGCGCCATCTGCTTCACGAATTGTAGGATCCTCTACCTCCACCTTCCCCAACTTCACATAGAATCCAGGAATATCGGGCTCAATCTTTTCAACCTCGTCAACAATTTGTTGGATACTCCGTCCAATGAATTCATTAAATGAATCTAAATGTTGCCTTACAAGCCCTTTTTCATCAAAAAACGCTTTCATTAAGTTCCATTTATCTTGAGCGAGCATAAACATACTTCCTTCTTTTTTCGTGGCTTAAAAACTATAAAATTCATTGTGGGATGAATATTAGATGACATTCTCTTATGGATTCTTTATAACTCTCAAGTTTAGCCTTATGATAAAATTTGAAAGGAGTTAAATCCCCCTAGAGGCTTATTTATTCTGAAACCATTCTCCTGAAAAATCTGCAAGTTTACCTACCCAACAATGTCCGAATCTTTTTTAAAATTTTTGATTACTCCCCTGAAAGAAGATCAGATATTTTATCTTCAGGAGAAGGATGGCGGGCCCGGTGGGAATCTCAAAACCGTGCACATGCACGGTTTTTTTGAACCCACGGCCATCGGGTTTCTTTGCTTAGTGACATACGTAAAAGCCCGACGCTTACAGCCAAAGATATTAAGGCTTTGTCTACCTAGCTGAGCTACGGGCCCATCCTAAGTCGATGATGGTTTTACGGCAAGTCTTACTCTCTTTAGGTCTCTCTGTCCTCTGGGAATTACTGCGCATTGAATATAGTGAGTCTTAATGAATGGCGCCCTGGCCGGGATTTGAACCCGGGTCCTGGGAATTGCCCGACTTATGCGGCAAACGCAAATAAGGGAGTGACAGTCCCAAATGATATCAACTAACGATTTTCACAAAATCGGAAAAGGCCGTGCTACACCACCAGGGCACTAAAGATAAATCCTTTCTGGGATTTTGCTCAATTCAAAGGACGTGAAGAGGGGGTAATTCCTTTAGTAAGGTAAGAGGTTTACATCAAAATAAATTTAAAAATGTTATGGATGTGGACATTTTTATACTATTAGTGAGGCTTTCATCAAAATCTTTAGATTTAGAGTTTTTAAGTCAATTAGCAGGTGATCTATCTTGTTCTTAGGTGATCTTAAAATTAGGGAACTTATTACTGAGCACCAACTGGTACAAGACTATGTTTCTTTAGAGAAACAATTACAACCTTGTGGCTTTGAATGCACTGTAGGAACTGTTTATACTCTCGAAAACGATATGGGCGTTCTCGATTTCGATAATTCAAAGCGCTATTTACCTAATCGAAAACAAAAAGAATGGGATAACAAGAACACTGTTGTCTTGCAAAAGGGCTTTTATCTTCTAGAAACTAATGAGTTTCTTAAAATGCCGAATGATTTGGTAGGTTTTATTAATCCACGCAGCAGCCTTCATAGAATGGGTCTTTTTTTACGGGAAGCCCTAATTGATCCTGGTTTTAAAGGAACTCTTATTGTCGGGCTTGTTATATTTTCAAGGGTGCAACTCTACAAAGATGCTCGAATCTTGCAAATATCTTTTGCAAAAGTCACAGATGTTTCCCTGTCCTATGATGGAATCTATAAAACCGTCTAACTTCCTGTGTACTCGAAAGTGCGGCGACCAACTCAAGTAGAAAAAGAAATTATACAACCACGAATATTGAATCAGATTTATAAAGTTTAAATTTTACTAATTTAGTACAATTTTTTATGAAACTTATTTGCATCTTTATAAGTATTTTAACAGAAATAATGCAAAGGAGTGTTCTAGCATATGGCAGGTAATTTAACCCAGTTAGAGCAAATAAAATCCCGTTTACGATGTATCGAACTCTTAAAAATCCTTAAGAAAAGAATGACTTATGAAGAACTATCAAAAATCTTGAAAGTCAGACCGCAACTTCGCGGTGACTCTAAGAATGATTCAACCCCACGTCCTCTTCCAATCACTGTACTAAATCGATACATTAGAGGTCACGTCTTGCCAAATGCTGAACGTACTGAAGAAATGTTAAAAATATTGGAAAAAGAAACAGATCTTGTTAAGGAAGTTCGCAACCGACTGAAATTTGATAATGGATACTTCGATAATACTGCGCTTTTAGGCGATACTCTTTTGCTCCGCTATATCGCACGAGTTATGACACAAAAATTTGCCAGAGATGGCATAACAAAGGTTTTGACGGCGGCCGCTGACGGAATTCCAATTGGCACTCATATTGCAAATGAAATGGAGGTCGATTTAGTTATCGCAAAAAGGGTTAGGGAAGTCGGTGTTAAAGAATTTGTGGAAGAGACGTATATTCCGAGTTTTTCAGGAACACGAATGTCTCTCTATATTCCAAGGTATAGTTTTTCCAAGAAAGACCGAGTACTGGTTGTAGACGATGTAGTTCGCTCGGGCGAAACACAACGGGCATTGGTAAACATCGTTAAAAAGTCTGGAGCAGAAGTACTGGGACTTTTTATTCTAGTCGCCATCGGAGATTCATGGCGCGAAGAAATTGTCTTACCTGAAGAAAAGATCGCAACGATCCTTAATTTGCCCAGCAATCGTCAATAATAGGATCGCATTTGAGGCATATGATATTTTTTGGTTTTTTTATGACACACGAATTACCATGGGGCGGAAATAGAGAAAACAAAAAGGGAAAACCTCTACCTGTTTCCGAATATCAAAAACTATTTCCTAAGTATTCATGGGCGGTCATAGATGATACCTCTGAAACGAAACGAATTGCGCATGCATATCGAGCTATGACACATCCTCTAACCAAAGTTTTTGTGGAATATGTGCTAAAAAAATATACGCCCTCTCCTAAAAAACGTCTTTTACTCATTTTACCATGTAGCAAAGCCAAGCCTTACAGTTTATCTCCTTCGTACCTCTCATTATATCGTCCACTCATCTATCTATTTCTTGGGCGCGATATAAGAGATGATAAATGTCCCATAGATGTTCTTGCGGTGAGCGGAATGATTGGTTCAGTTCCTTTAGAATTAGAAGAATATAGCCCTGCCCCAAATTACGATTTTTCGTTAAATGCCATTATTGCCGCTTCTGGAGCAACAGATTTATTTCACTTAATTGCACAAAGAATGTCTAACTATTTAAACCGCGTATTAGATTTCTATGAAGAAATTTACTCACTTGTAAATAAGGCATACAAAACTGTGATAGAACTCGCACTTAAACAGGCTCAGACACAAAATAGGACTGCGTTGAAAAAAATTCATATTTTCCCTGTTGCTTCATCATACCTCCCCGCATTGGTCGAAGTGATGATTCACTTAAAAAATGAACTCCATCCAAACTATGAGAGTCCGCAAGTAACTAGAAATAGACGTTATTTTGAAATATTAAAAAGAAGGCTAAAAACAGCGAGTAAAATTATTTGCGAATCAGATTCGCGAATTTTTTGTTGAATTAACTTCTCTTTACAATAACTTGAAATTAAGCAGATGCAACGCGTTCCTTTAATACAGATTTTAACTCGTCCATTAATGCGCCGTGATCGCAGCCATAATTCATGCCAATTGGTGTAGATGGATGTGAAAGCGCCTGTTTCGTTGAATGAGATAGGGAATAATCAGATGAATGGATAATGTGCGCAGGTGAAGAGAAGCCTATAAGCCTCAGAGATCTTATTTCATTTACTAGAGTTGATACTGCAGTTTTCAGAGCCCGTATTTCATCGGCCTGACTCTCTATTTCGTGTAAAACAATTTTTCTAGAGTTTAATATGTCTTTATGGACTTTCCCCTTATGAATTCTCAATCCTTTGTAATTTTTGAAACTCTTGAAACATATTTCACAAATTACCATAATTTGTACTTCTCATAGAATCTTTTTAGAAAAGAGAGGGAGGGGTGAAACTGAAATAAGATAATTCTTTTAGTCATTTTCTAAATAGAGGTGCATATTTTTGGTATATTCGTTGTAAAGTGAGGAGATAAGCATTTTTACTTTCGGTTCGCACTAGTACCCCTGTTTTAAGATTTAATAGGTTTAGTCGACTTGAAAAATATAAAGTAATAGAATTATCGGAAATTTTTTGTTTCTAGCTCTCAAAAGGGAACTGTGAAGACATATGAAACCATTTGAATGGAAACAAGACACGCAAACATTTCATTTCCAACAGTAAGAATTACAATGTTTTTTGAACCTGAAAAAAATGCTAGTAGTTTATTTCGTAATATTTGTTCCTTTTTGTCAAGATTTTCAGAAGATTTTAGAAGGGTGGTTTTTAGGCATAATATTCCCGCCTACACAAAATTTAGAATTGAATACTTTTAAAAACATATTATTGTAAGTGTACCGTAAGATTAAATGATGTATGAGGGACTCATGTGGCTAGCACGAACGATGAAGCCTCAACGAACGAAGAAGAGAAAGAAGAGAGAGAACCTTATCCAACTCAAGAAGGTAAATTGAAGGATAATTCTGTCATAGTTGAAGAAGGAGCAGATGAAATCTATGAACATGGATATTACGGCTTCTTTGACGAAGATCACAAATTGATACTTTCTCCTGTTGAAAGTTTGCTTTTATTAGAACGCGGTAGATTAAACGTAACTATAGATGACGAAGATGAAGCGTTCACATTCGATAAACTTCTTACCTATTTCTTAAAAAATGGTCACCAAATTTGGACGAGATATTTGGTTTATCGCGATTTGCGATCGCGAGGCTATGTTGTGAGGGCTGGGTTAGGTGATCCAATCCACTATAGAGTGTATCCTCGAGGAGGAGTTTTAGGAAAGGATGAAGCCACATATCTCATCTGCATTGTTGTTGAAGGGACACCCTTCAAACTTGAAGTCTTAGATAGTGTTACTCGTCAAGCTCGTAATGTAAGGAAAAAATTGGTGCTGGCTGTGGTTGATAACGTCGGTGAAGTGACTTATTATTTAGGTACTCAAGTTAACCTTGCAGTTAAAAAACAAATATCACGTATTGAAAAATCTTCAGAAGAGGAATGATGTGAACTACCATCCAACAAGTTGAGGGGTCTTCTTGCAAGGTAGTTATAAACGATTTTTTGTTTATTCTGAGGCACATACGGTTCAATGCAGAATTACACATAAAGGTGTTATTCAAAAATTTTCGCATAACTTTTACATCTTGTAATAATACTCAAGTTTTTGAGAAAATACGATACTGTACCTTTATTTTCTGTTTGACCTTATCAGAAAAAATAGTGATAGAATTAAGGTGAGATCTTTGACTCTCGATGAATCCTCTCAAGAGATAAATAGAATTGTTCCTGACACTTCAGTCAT
>JAEOSO010000095.1 GCA_016840315.1 Candidatus Borrarchaeota archaeon
AAATCCCTACGTCCCGTAGGTACTGCTAACGATCGTGATGCAATCGGAGTATGCACCTTGTCTGCAAGTGTGCGTATTATCCCTCCAATTGCCGTTGATATCTTCGTCATACCACCTATATAACTATTAGGGAGACCCCTCGATACACGTGATGAAAGTGAACACAAACTACCGCATTTCATCACCACGCTGAAGCTGTGGTGCTTTCTTGCTTAGCTACTCGTAAAACGGACAATAACATGTCAAATATAACTAATTCTACATGAAATACTAAAAGAGAATAGAGACTTTGCGAAGATGAACTTAGCTGGAATCCTTTGTTCTTTCCCTTGCTGAACAGCGTCCAGCATTCGTGCGATTTCCTCTTTAATTATAGTAGTTCCTTCCCTGCTATAGACAAAAATCCCTCTCATCCTCTCTCTCGCAGGCAAGCATCAGCTGTTAGATCACAGCATAGGATCACTGAAAAATGATGAACAGTTGAAGAACTAACATTTACAGGATTTCATTGGATCACTTATAAATGAGGCATCTATGGTATCATCATTTAAGCAGTTCATTATACCTGATGCATCTCGGCGTTTATAGGTTGGCATACTCCAAATGTGAGCAGTGATGCATAGCAAGGTGGTGGACACTGCACAATAGGCTAACTCCACTCAAGCGGCTTATGTGTTTTTCTTTTTCTGGAGTCTTGCAGTCATGTATAAGATAACTATTACGACAGAAAAGAGGGCAATAAGACAGAGGGCAACAAACCCTCCTATCCCTCTCATCAGGTACAATTTCAGGAGTAACAATTCATTCACTAATACACAATATCCTATCACTAGTAAAGCGACTGATGATCTTGGCAGTACTGTCCCTGTTGTGTAGATATAGATCTTCCCTGCATCCTCTCCTCCTGCATCATTCCCAGAGGCACCGACAATCACATCATCGTAACCGTCATTGTTCACGTCCCCTGCCCCACTTGTTGGTTATATATATAACTTATAAATGGACTTTATATACTATTTATACTATTATTCCAGCGATCTATACTAAGTTTTTTCTCCGGAAACTTAAAATCATGGTGGGGATTCTTAGCAAAGAACCAATAGTTTGTAGACATTTAGTTAAAAGTGGGTGATTATTATTACAGTACCAATAACTGAAGTCGTAAATGTAGTTGCTTCTGGCGAATTTGATCAAAAAATTGACCTTCTCCATATTGCCGCTTCCCTAGACAGAGCTGAGTACAATCCTGAGAGTTTCCCAGGCTTAGTTCTGCGAGTTTCAGACCCCAAGGCGGTATTTCTGTTGTTTAGCACAGGCAAACTCGTCTGTACAGGCGGTAAAAGTAAAGAAGACGTTTATGCGGCAATAGAAACGCTTGTAAAAAAACTGAGAAGTATTGATATTAACGTAAATAGCGCTCCGAAGGTAAAAATCCAGAATATGGTCGCATCGGTCACGTTGGACTTCAGAATTAATTTAGAAACCATAGCATTGACTCTGGAGAACTCGCTGTACGAACCCGAGCAGTTTCCAGGACTTATTTACAGGATGGCCGTGCCGAAGGTTGTTATCCTCATTTTCGGGTCTGGAAAGTTGGTAGTCACTGGCGCAAAGAGCGACGGACAAATACACGAGTCCGTGGATATTCTTGTAAAAGAATTAAAGGAAATCGGCGCAGCAGAACCACCTAAATAGGGATTATTTAACACATTATTTCTTTTTTTTATTTTCATGGCGCTACAATTTTCTTTGATTTTGGCTTTAGTTTTTCACGGGGTAAGAAATATTTTAGTGAATTTCTAAGGCCACGAACTTGCGGTGGTTTATGCGATTACTTCGAGTTTGGTATTTTGCCTGATATTGAAGGAATTTATAGGGATGATTATCTTATTAAGATGGGTAGAGCGCCCACTACCAAGCCTACTGTAGATGGCGTATTCTTAACACATGCGCATGCTGATCACTCTTGGAACATTGCTTTTCTTCACAAAGACATGCCGATTTACTGCGGTGAGACATGTGAATTAATATTGAGAGCAGCGCAGGAATCGAGCACTACTGGGTTCGGCATGGATTTTCATACTTTGCTAGCGGCTTTCATCCCCCAGCTGTCGGAAGGGGACTTCCCGCCGATTCAGTTAAATTGGGAAACCTTTCCCTGATTTCCTGATGATATGATATCTCCATTTGAATCAACTGACCTTCTTTCTATGATTTACATTTTTTTCTATTAGCTTAGCGCTGACTTAGTATTTAATTTTCAACGCTAATAGCATTGCGGATAAAAAAATCATAATTTATTTAATTGGCTATTCAGTAGATAAATTATAATAGTAATGTTTCGATTTTGCCCTATATGAATTGATTCGGGAACAAGAGGCTTATTTACATGACACAGAAACCGTCGGAAGGAAAATCAGGTCAAATTGATTGTTTTATGCCTTGCCCATGCCTTAAACTTGAACCCGACGAGCAATACTGCCTCAATGGAGACGCGGTTCACGATATCAACTTTGTAGATTTTGGCTTCATTCCCTGCTTTGAAAGTTCGGATAAAGCTTCAGACGCATCACTTTGCTTGAACATGGTATATGCAGATAATGATGGTTTCATCAGATGCGGAACAAGCAAAAAAATCATTGAAGTAAGAAATTGTCGTATATCTATTAAAGACTATTTAGAAGCGATAGAAAATGTAAAATTACTCTATCAGGGAGATCTGGTTACGGATTGTGTGTGTCCAGAATGTCTCTATAAAACCATTGTTGGAATATACCTGAAGCAATTGGGACACAAAGCACGCGCTGGGTAGAACTTCCAATATTCTTTGGAATTCTTAACTTCTGCCAATTTAATCGAATATGAGGATTTTTTCTATTCTAATTAATATTAGATTGAGTTGTTTCGGTTTCTTCAGGATTATAACGCCAGGAAGCCATGGCTTCGTTTTATAGCTGTAATATTCCAAAGAGATTTTACCAAGAAGTTAGACATCTCTATAGAACTCAATTTGGATATCAACTGTTCATTTTAATAGAGCCCGACATCAAACTAGACACTAACATCTTACTTTATCAATCCTTCGCAAGAAGACCCCTCAACTTGTTGGGGGGATGAATTGCGTTACCTTTTTCACTTTCACGATACGCCCTAACCTTTAAGTACTGTTTCGCATAGATCATAAGTAGAATTGAGCTGAGGTAACACTCGCCAGTTCTCAAATTAACTTAACATCAAGTTCAGGGCAGGAACTGCCCGTCGAGCCTGTTTGACATGTCCCGTTGGGGAATGGATGCTTCAGGAAGCCATACAACTTGTTGAATGGTAGTTCACATTACCAATCTAGTCTCCTTTGAGCGATTTTCCGTAGATTTTTAAAATTTGGATAATATCTTCTAATTCTATCGGCAAGTTGATAATCAATAGTTTCAACTTCTTCGACTGATAAGACGCTTTCCTCTTTTTTACATAAGTTTATGTAGTCAATTTCAATTTCTTTTCGTGGAACTGCTGGTTTTCGAGAACGTGTAACACTATTTCTCACGATGAGATAGTCTCCTTTCAATGTAGGATGTAACATCTTTAGATTTCGCATCGCTATTTTAACGTATTTTTCGTCGATATCTGTGGTAATAAAGTGACGCTTAAACATCTTTGCTACAATGGCTGTTGTTCCAGCACCACAAAAGGGATCAAAAACAATATCGTTAGGATTAGTCGTTAACTTGATAATACGTTTCATGAGTTTTATTGGAAGTTGACAAGGATGCAGATCTCTATCCCTTTTGTGTTTAATCCTATGAATATCCCACCAGAAATCATTTAAATCAGTTTTATCATCCTTGCCGTTTGCTTTCCTTTTTTTGACACACTTACTACGAAGGCAATAATACGGGGCGTCAATAGGACCAAGCATATCGGAATCTTTTGGAGAAGGAGAATTGAAGGTTATTGCACCATCTTTTTTTGTGTAGTAAAGAAGTGCATAATGAGCGGGCATGATTTTACCTGCCGGTTCAGACAATGCGTCCCACACAATCCAATGTCGGAAAATCATATCATCTAATTCATTTAAGAATGCAGCATGATGGATACACCATTTAGGAAGATTTAATATCATTAATGCCCCACCCGGGCGTATTATTTTACACATCGATTCAAGCCAGTCCTCACACCAAGCCAAATATCTCTGATCGGATTGTAAGTCCTCATATTCTCCGTAATCTTTTTCGAGATTGTATGGAGGATCTGCAAAGACAAGATCAAAGATTCCTTCTGGATATTCGGTAGCAATCGTTTTCATATATTCAATTGCGTCAACAAGAAGAATTTCATCTACAGGCAGTTTTTGAAGATTGTCTTCATTACGTTGAGGAACTTCAGTAGTTTTCGCTAGTGGTGGCGTTGAGTGCTGTACTGTAGGCTTCATAGTTTGTGGTTCGATAATATGTATAAAAGAAAAAGGAGGTTTCTTAACAAGATCATATATTCGATTTAATACAAAATCTGGAATTACATTTGTTTCTCGGAACGTTTTGGGCAAATCGCTCCACACATCTGAAATGGTGGCACCTAACGGATTTAATAAATGCTTTTTGCCACCCCAATCTTTTGTGATCTGACCGCAGGCACGACATTCTTGATAAGGTATTCGCACTTGCTTTGTGTTTAAATGGAATGGAGATGGAGTCTTAGTTTTGTGACTCTTTAAATACATGAGCAAACCAGTATGAGCAGGTGGGAAAGTCTCGTTTGGAGGTCTTGAATCTATATCGAGCGCAATCCAATACTTAAACATCATCTTGGATTTTTTATTTTGCAATGCATCTAGGAAAACTCCAAAATAAGGAAGAAATCTTGGTAGGCCATATACGAACAATAAACCGCCGTTCTTAAGAATTTGAAAGCATTTTTGAATGATATTCACTGTTTTCTTAAGGCGTGTTCTATATTCACTACCTATGTCTTGGTAAAAGGACTTCTCATTTGGCGTGAAGTCTGTACTAATAACTATAGTATCTGCTGAGTTGTCAATAATAACTTCAATGGAATCATTTGCTAATTGTATCGTTCTAATATTTCGATCTATATCCATTCTTAACTCACATGACACTTATTGATCATTATTACCTCTTAATTGTATTAAACACAATCAATAACATAATATTATTGAGGTTGTGAGACAATCTATTTTACAATTGTTAGATAGTGGTGGAGGGTCTTCTTGCCAATTGGTTATATATAAACACCCTCTCTCTATTACGCGCACTAGGTTATCAATTTTTATTATTATTAAACATCAATAGTTTATACCAATTTTACTGGTATTCGTGACCATATCTTATCATATTGATTCACAGTTTATTGCAAAGGATGACCTTAAAATGTCAGATTATATTATTGAAGTTGTGCAGTACACTGATCCTTATTGCACATGGTGCTGGGCAGCAGAACCTATACTTAGGAAACTTAAAGAAGTCTACGGGGATCAAATTAAGATAACTTTCAAGGTAGGAGGACTGGTTAAAGATATAGATGATTACAATGACCCAGAGATCCTTGATTGGATTGCAAATCACTGGTTGGATGCCTCTAAGAAGCATGGTATGCCAGTTGATCCTACGGTTTGGCAAGATATGAAGGGGGAATACCGCTCAACGTATCCTGCAAGCATCGCCTACAAAGCGGCTCAATTACAGAATCCAGAACTTGCTAACAAATACCTAAGAAGGTTACGAGAAGCTGGAGCTGCTGAGCACAGATTTATTCACAGGAGAGAGGTACAAATTGAATTGGCACGAGAGATAGGCTTGGATGTGACTAAATTTGTCGAATCACTAGATAATAAGTCCGCAGAACAGGCGTTTTATGAAGATATTCTTGAGTGCAGGTCGCTTGGAATCAATGCATTTCCGACTTTTCTCATTCAAAACAGACAAGGGAAAACCGTACTTCTAGGTGGGCATAGAGGCTTTGACACATTTGAGAAGATTTTCAAGGATTTGGCTGGCGATGAAATTGGCAAAAGAACTCTTGAAGCAACCAGTGAAACAATTCTTGCTTTTGTGAACTACCTCACGCTAAAGCAGTGAGGCT
>JAEOSO010000022.1 GCA_016840315.1 Candidatus Borrarchaeota archaeon
GAATTGGAAAACCAAATAATTTAAATAATAATCCATTATTATTAAATATTTGAACACATCCTAAATTCAGGTTGTGTCCAATGAAATGTATTGAACACATACATCCAAATATTTGGAGGAAATATATATGCCTAGGTTAGCAATTGCCCCAGTTCGAGACCTTATGAAAGAGACCGGCGCAAAGTTGGTCGCAAAAGACGCTGTAATGAAATTAGTTGAATATTTAGAGGGTCGTATTGAAGAAATCACCTCGAAGGCGGCTGGATTAGCGAAACATGCGGGTCGAAAGAAGATCATGTTGAGTGACATCAATCTTGCAATCAAGTAAGAGAAATAAACTCGACTAATTCCATTTTCCTATTTTTTTATTTTTTTTGTGCGTTCGATCTTCTTATTGTTCTTATGATATCTAAAAAGAGCCACATTTGCTCTCATTGTTTCTATATTTACAACAAACCGATATTCATATATCTTGAATAGTTTGCATGGATAACTGCTCTTTTTACTGTGATGAGTAGTGTTCGTGCTCTCAAAGCCTGTTTGGTAAGAAAAATGAATTATTATTTGAAAATTGGTGGCCTTATTGAGTTGTCAACAGTTGACATTCCAATGAGAGCTTGCAGTGTTGTATTTTTAGCAGGTTGCAACTTCGATTGTGTTTACTGTCAAAACTCTTCATTAATTCCTGCTGATTCAGGTGATTTGATAGAACTTACAAAACTTGTAAGTGAGATTTCCAAGAATATGCTCATAGATTCCGTCTCCATAACAGGTGGCGAACCCATTTTACAACCCGCATTAATATCACTCTGTCAAGAGTTGAAAAAGAAATTTTATGTAAGCGTAGACACCAATGGTTCAATCCCAAAGATAGTAGAAACACTTACCAGTGTCGTAAACAGAATTGCATTGGACATAAAATGCGAATTCAATCGTTATGCTGATATTACTCGCGCTCCTTCGCATCTTGTAGGCGCTGTTAAAGAGAGTTTTAACATTATTAATTCTGCAATTACTGTCGATTTTGAAATACGAACAACAGTAGTTCCAGGTTTGATAGGTGAACTTGATGTTAGTGCAATCTCGAGATTTTTAACTGCCCAGAATTTTCGTGGAATATATGTCCTCCAGCAATTTTGGAATGAAGGAGATGTACGTGAACTTAAAACTGTCGACACTCCAACAAGAAATGAATTAATTAAGTTGGCAAAAATGGCAATAGATCTAGGTGTACAAGAGGTTGCTATAAGAACGAGATCACGTGGTTATGAATTCATTTCGTAGGGAATTAGGATATTAACAATTATGGGAATTGGTTACTCTACAAGAGTTTTGTCCTCTGGAATATTTGGAAATTTAAAAACTACAATTTGCAAAGATGTTTCACCAGACTTAACCCAATGTGCCTCACCAGGATCCACTATAACTAAATCACCTGTATCCACGTCGTATTGTTTATTATTTATGCCTATTGTAGCCGCTCCAAGAAAATAGAAGAATTCTGTCACATTTTCGTGAAAATGAGCTTGTGCTTTTCCCGATGGAGGTATTGTGACTAAAGCCACCCAGGTACTGCGTATTGCATTTTTCTGTTCAAAATTCTGTTCTAACAAGACTTTGCGAGTATATCCTCCTCGATCTTCTTCAATTTTCTCAATTTCTTTAATTAGTTTCATCTCAATGCACCCTAAATACTATTCTAAAAAATAAGAAAAAACAATTGGCCATAAAGTTTGCCAAATTTATTGCATCTGTAGTTTGCCGATAGTTTCAAGCGTCTGAGTCATCTCTTCGACCGCTCTGGTAAACAAGTTAACCTCTGCGCAATCGACAAAGTACATTTTGACACGTTCTTCATTTATACCCATTTGATTTAATAGTAATCGCAGTAGATTTACCCGAAGATCTCCGACTTCACTGCCCTTAAGGAAGTGACACCTGTCTTTTAGACAACCAATTACAAGCACGCCATCTGCTCCCTCTTGTAGTGTCGAAAGAACTAATTGTGGGTCAACCCGAGAGATACAGGGTACTCGTACGATATAAACACTGGGATCATACTGGAGACCCATAAAACCTGCTTCATCTGCAGTACCATAAGCGCATTCGTCACATAGGAATGCAATGATCTTCTTATCAGTGCCGCCATTATGCAGTAGGCTGCTAATCTCAGCCTTTAATTGTTCTTCAGAATAGAACTTGAAACTAATTGCTGCAGACGGACAAGCAGATACGCAAAGTCCACAAGCATAACATTTAGCGTCTAAGACTTCAGCAGGCCCTAGTTTGCCGTCTTCTTTTACTCCCATTTCGATGGCTGAAAATGGACAGACCTGTTCACAAATTCTACAGGTGCTGCATATATCCTGGTTCACCCACGCTGTGACTTTGTCTTTCTCCATTTCGCGAGATTGCATAAGTTTAGCTGCCCTGATGCTTGCTGTACCCGAATATGCCATCGTGGTGGGTATGTCCATTGGTGTAATTGTACAACCAGTTGCGAATACTCCTGCAACATTCGTCTCAACAGGGCGAATCTTGGGATCAAGCGGTTGAATAAAACCGTATTCATCCAGTTCAATGCCTAACATCTTAGCAAGTTCTGCAGAGCCTTTAGAAGGAACCATTGCCATTGATAAAGCCACTAAATCTGTTTCAAGTATGTTGAATTCTCCAGTTAACGTATTTTCAACTTCAACGAGTATTTTTTCGGTTCTTTGGTCATCAACAACATAGCTTGGCTTTCCTCTGAGAAACACAACACCTAATTCTCTTGCTTTGCGATAATATTCTTCATAGTTCTTACCAACGGAGCGAATGTCCATGTAACAGATTGTGATATCAATTTCTGGATGTTTTTCCTTAATCATTATACTATGTTTCAGTGCGATCATGCAGCATACGTTTGAACAGTATGGCATGTGGGTTTCGTCCCTGCTGCCCGCACATTGGATCATCACGATTTTTTGAGGCATATCTTGATTCGATGGCCTATAGGGCTCACCGTAGGAAGGCCCAGTTGGATCCAGCATTCGTGCTAGTTGCAGTTGTGTAACAACATCTGGAAACATACCATAGCCATAATTGAGTCGTGAAGCATCATATTCTTCGAAACCAGTGGCCATTATAACTATGCCGAGCGCCTTTTCCATCTTTTCACTTTTTTCGTTTAGGTTGATTGCGTTTGTTGGGCAAATCTCGACACATTTTGCACATTTTTCGAATAAACATATGTTTGGATCAATTACATAGTACGGCGGGATAGATTGTGGAAATGGACGGTAAATTGCCTTTCTTTTTGTGAGATTGAAGTCAAAACTATTCTCAACTTCGACAGGACACACTTCTGCACACTTGTGACAGTTAATGCAACGTTCGTTTACATATCTTGGTTTCTTTTCTAAAGATACTTTAAAGTTGCCGATTTGACCTTTAACATCCTTTACCTCTGTATTTGTTAAAATCTCCAGCTTATCAAGCGTACCAAGTCCACCGCGATAGAAGCATCTTCTGGGTCCTCCGACATCAAAACCGACATACCCAGAAGATCTTACACAAAGAGAGCAATCATCGGTCGGATAAACTGTTCCTAACTGAAGCATTCTTCCCCCAATTGATGGGCGTCGTTCAACCAATGTAACATCAAATCCAAGATCGGTTAATTCTTGTGCAGCGGTTTCTCCAGCAATTCCACCGCCAATAATAAGTGTAGTTGGTTGAATTGGAATCTTTATTTTCTCAATTGATTCTGCTTTTTCAATTTTCGCAACAGCTGCTAAAATTAGTGCTTTTGCTTTTTTTGTTGCTTCTTTTGGCATTTCTTTATGGACTGCTACGACATGGTTTTCTAAGTTCACCATCACTAATGAACTGTATTTATTCATACCTAATTCTTCAATAACTTTCCTAAACACCGTCTCATAAGCTTTGGGAGAGCAAGCAGCAATAACAATTTTTTCTAGATTATTTTCGGTAATCATTTGTTTAATCGATTCTAAGCCAGAGGTCATACAAAAGTCATCTTTTCTAAGTATTACAGAAAATTTGCCTGAATCTCGCATTGATTGCTCGATTGAATCTAAATCGATTACCTCTGCAAACTGTCCAAAACAATCGCAAAGTGCAAGACCTATTTTCGTCAATTCATATCACCTTAATTTGTATTAAATTTTTGAGAATGGTAAAAGATTATACTGCAGGTACTGCTACTGCATCAATCTTTTCTAACAGCGGCTTTACTTTGATTCTATGACGTTTGAAGTCGAATTCTTTTGGATCAATGCCGAATGATAATCCAAGTAGTTGTGTATAGTAAAGTACTGGGATTTGGTACGGGACATCATATGAGTCTTTGAATGCCCTTGAGGCCATTTCTTGACCTAAATCAAACTGTAAGAAACAGAAGGGACATACTACTGACATACAATCTGCCCCTACGCGAGCTATTTGTCGAAGTTTTTCCATTACCATTTCGGCGGCTACATTACCATCTAGAGATTTTGTACCTGCTCCGCAGCAATAATCTCGCCTAAGATACATAACTGACTTGGCTCCAGTAGCTTCTATGAGTTCATCCAGCTTAGTTGGATTATGGGGGTCATCAAATGCAAGAATCTCACTTGGTCGTAATAGATGACAACCATAATGTGCAGCAACTTTTATGTTGTCCAGATGCTTTACAACGTTCTTTTTCAATTTCTCAAAACCAATGTCATCGTAAAAGAACTGAGCGATGTGTTTAACTTCAACAGTACCGTTGTATTCGCGGCCTACTTTGCTTAGATGTTTGTTTACTTTCTCTAATAGTTTAGGTTCATGTTTTAGTTTTACACTGGCTGTTTTCAGCGATTCAAAGCATCCTGTGCAGAGAGTAAGTATATCCAATTTTTGCTCCTCAGCCACTGTTAGGTTTCGCGCCGCGAGAGTCATAAATGTAATATTATCCATACCCGGAAAGCCAATTGGCTCTGGACAGCAACCGAATCCAGAGATGTCGTGTACTAAATCGTTACTATCAAGATGATTTAAAATCTTTCGAAATGAAAATTCAAGATGTGGCAGTCGATTTGGCACCATACAACCCAGAAAAAGTGCATATTCTGTCATTTAAGCATCCTCCGTTTTCTTTTCTTCCATTTTCTTCATTCGTGCTTTAGCCTCTTCCATTATTTCTCTCTCTTTTGCCTTCTCTAGTTCTATTTTTCTCCTAATCATGTCCTCGAAGCCTGTTGACTTCACTAAAGTACGAATTTCATCTACTGGCGCATCAGGCAATTCTGGAAGTCCGAACTTCTCTCGTCTTCGATTGATCGCACTGCTTGGCGGAACCACCTGCCCCGTCTCCAGTAAGTTTTTCACTTCAGAAACGAGGTGCGTAGGGATATTGCCGATTTTTGACGCCAAGTTCCTAATATGCGAGAGGATTTCACTAAGCTCCACACCTTGAGGACACTGCTCCGTACAGGCATGGCATACCCCGCAAAACCAGAGGTTTGTGTTCTCAAGAATTTCGTCCTTTAAACCGACCAAAACGTCCTGTACGATCTTCCTTGGATTATAAACCTTCGAATATTTGAAAGATGGACAGTAGGAACTGCAAGCCCCACACTGATAACAATTCTTCAAATTCTCGCATTCTGGGAGTTTTGTAAGCTCTCTTATGAATTCATGATTGATCTTTATGTGTTTAGATCTAGTTACCATGATTTGGTCCTCCTAAATCTTTCCTTGACCTCTATAAGGAAGTCCTGTTAACTTACAACATTTTTGTAAAAACGATTTTTATATTCTCTTCATAAATTATCCGTCAAAGTGAACTACTTCCTTTGATTTATTACCTTTTCTCTTGGCACATAAGGGAATCTATCATAATCGTTCATTTAAGATTCCCAAATGCTCTAAATCAGAAGAAGGATCTGGTCAATTTTAAGTTGTATTCTTGCGTGAACTGCATTTTCACTAGTTCGGAATCAAAAACTGTTAAAGTCAGCATCATCGGAAAATTTTTAAATCTTGTTGTAAGCATTTCAACGCTTTTGTAAGAAAAATGGAACGCTTAGCACTTCAACTAATTTTAAGGACTGCAACTTCATCAGTATCTAACGGAAGCGGAATTCCTTTTGTAAGAAAATCTTCTTTTGTAAATGTTTGTGAGTAAACTGCCTTGTATTTTCCCATATTCGTACTTGAGAAGATTACATCAACACGAAATTCTTCTTTGTTGCCTAAATTAAAACTTTCTAAGTCAAGTATCTTAAGAATTCTTTCTTTAGATCTACCGCGATTTATCAAAAAGAACAACGTGCAATCCGCTGCTATTCTTCCTATTGTCTCAACATAATCGCAGCCCTCTATCTTTCTCTCAACGCCTGTCATTATCAAGCATTGATTGATGAAGTTGACGTATTCTTGAAGGTCATTTTCACTAAGGTCATAATACCTCCATGTTATGAATGGAGCACCTATAATCGTTCCAAGGACGATTGTCTTTCCTTTACCGCACGAATTTACATACCCAATAATATTTCCGCGATTATCTGTAAGAAATGGTTGAACTCTTGCGCGTTTATCGTATTCCAGCGTCAGGGCGTGACCACGAACCTCTGTACCATCTATCATGTTTAATTTTTCGTAAGGATTGAAAATCTGGTGTATGGCGTTGATTAGAATATGCATAGCGTCGAGGACGAACAGCGAATCCTTATGCTTGATTTTGGATCTGTCAAATAGCGCATATTTGGCGAAAGATATTCCCGTTTTCAGATAAGCCAAAGGTCGATCAATCACTTTTAGTTTCAGATCAGATCCTACGGCTGTTGCAGGAAACAATTTCTCGTAGCCATCTAGGATTACACCATTCTGGTCAAATCGGATGATTTCTGGTAAAACAACAAGCAATCCTCCACGCTCAACATAATCAACAAGTTTTTGGAAGTTGTTTTTGTCCATGAAGCCCTTGCTGACCATGAAAACGACCTTATACTCTAAGAGATCGTCTATAGTCAACGTTTCGAGAGTGAGTACCTCCGGATCGTATCCTGCTGATAGGATCATCCCCATCAAACCATATTGGGAGAAATCAATAACTGCATCCTGTGGATTCTGAGAGATCATTCGATTATTTGAAAGATATTCAACAATTGCTATTGGATCGTGAACTTCCTTTGAGTTTATGAGTAAATCCTTGTTATTTACAACGAATTCATTAACCTTTTTTATAGCATCAAATCGGGATGTCTTTTGCCCTTGTAAATCAATTGCTGTCTTCCAAATATATTCAGATCCATCAGTCTCTCTGCAATCTGCTATTATGTACCAATTAAACCCACACACGCCATGAGCAATTAGTTGCATAGCTAATTGTATGGTCTGTGCGTTTGAAACAGTTGAGGAAGGATCAAACCAGCCACATTGAAGTTCAGTAATTATTTGTGGCCAATCTAATGAAAAATTTTTGAATAGGTGACCAGTATATGATCCCATAAAGGGTAAGTCAAATGTATATGAATGACCAAAGAATTTTGTATAGACATCAGGAAACACTGGTCCTTTAGCAATGGTCATTTTGTCATAAGACGAGATCGGGCTGAATGGAAATGAGGGATCATTGAAAAATATGGGTACGGTAACTCCCTTTTTTAGTATGATGCTTTTTAATGTCCACAAATACTGCGCAACATATTTTTCAAGAAATTCATGCCAATCTGCGAATTCTTCTTTAAGTTCAGGACGAATCCAGCCATGAGGGGGTCTGATTTTTGAAAAATCTTTGAAAGAACTTTTCCATACAGTATTCAAAGCATCTATCGCAGAGCCATATTTCTCCTTTAACCAATTTATGAACTGTCTAAGCGTATAGGGATTATGATCTCTCTTATTTGTGTTTGCTACGAGCAATTCACCTGCTTCATTATCTGGTTGGATAGCTATTATAGTCCCATCGTCAATATAAGGCAAAAGAACATGATCAAATAACGCATCATACCACTTCTGCACCTTTCGAAGGAATGTAGGGTGTCGGACAGTGACCTCTTTGTACCGCTTGCCATTACTTTCAAGCTGCAAAACCTCTTGATAGTTTTCTCGAAGCCAATATGGCACACCATAACCTTTGTATTCGGCGAAAACATAAGGGCCTGGCCTAACCACAAGTTTATATCCTAATCGTTTAACGATTGAGATAAATTCAACAAGATTTCTCTCAGGGACGGTTTTTCCGTCGAAATCAAATTGACCTTCCTTAATTTCATGCCAAATCCAGGGGATGTAAGTAGAAATTGTATTAAGCCCTGCTTCTTTTAGTAAAGTTAGACTTTTTTCCCATAATTCCCTCGGAATGCGAAAATAATGATATGCGCCACTTATAAGAGTGAAAGGTTCTCCATCAACGAACCAGACTTTATCTTTGATCTCAGACGTCATATTCTAACAACTCAAGCGGGTGGTTATCTCTACATCAATGTTTTCAAAAACAGTAAGTAAAACTTTTCGGTCTAAATGTAAATACGTTTTTATGAGAACATCGGTTTTTAAAAAACCTCAGTTATTTGCTTCTCAAGTAGCTATTTTTTAATATATCTCAACACACTACAGAAACCGTTTCCTTTTCGAACTTGCTGAATACGCTAGAAAAATTCCATAAAATAAAAAAATAATAAACCATAAGAACTAATGTTAAGTTGACATAATTGAGCAATTGGAGGCGACTCATGTCACGTCGAAAAGGTGCAAGCAGAGAACGTATCGCTAGATACATCCTCGAACAAATGTTTAAAGGGTAGGGGCTTCGTTGTGGTGGAGCCATGATCAAACCCCAGTTCACTTATAATATCATATCTGCAGGGGAATTATTTGGAAAAGAAAGCAAAAATAAAATTACGCAGAGAAGTGAGTCGGAAATTATTCCATCTAACTATTCTCGTAGTTGTCATTTTATACTATTTTTCTAATAAGTCAACAACTCTTTTATGGTGTGCAATTTTTTTGTTAGGGTTTGTCTATTCAGATATCATTCGCGTAAAGGCTTATTACTTATTTCCTTTACGGAAACTATCAGATACTGTTACTCGTCCGCACGAAAGGAGAACATTGGGTGCTGCCGTCTATTTTACACTTGGTGCTCTAACTACTGTATTTCTCTTTGAAAAACTTATTGCAATTGCTGCAGTCACAATAGCTGCTTTTGGAGACGGAATGGCTGCGGTTACTGGAATTGCTCTTGGAAGACACAAGATTTCTAAAGATTCACAAAAGACAGTTGAAGGAGCAATAGGTGCGTTTCTTACCAGTTTAGGCCTTAGTATATTTTTCTTCTTTGAAACACCTTTATTTTGGCCAATTATTATTTCGATAGTAGCTGCAAGTGTAGTTGTTTCAGTTGACTTAGTTGAGTTGCCGATTGATGATAACCTTATCCTGTCAATTATCCTAGGTTTCGCAATTACATATGTTCATCTTACCCGTTTTTACCTGAATGATATTCTCAGCATCGTCTTCTTTTAAGAAACCCAGTTTGGTTCAAATGCACTCATTGCTTCTTTCGCTTGCCTATACGAGCAGAATATAGAAAGAGTCCTAAAATGAGAATAAATGGTATTAAAAATCCAATAACGAGATTAATAGCGGATATCCTGATAATAATGCTGAATTCTTCTGCATAAACAATATTTAGATTGAAGGCAATAGGCTTAAAGAGAATAAGAAGTCTAAGCGTTTTTTCTCCAAAGGTGTAGGGGATCAAAGATGCTTGAATATTAATTGAAATTCGATTTGATCCTTCTGTGATATTAAATGGCTCCTCAAATCTTTCAAATCCTTCTCCAGAAACTCGAATAAATAAATTAGAGCGATTTTGTAGACTGAAAATATCTATTGTTAATAACACAGATTCTCCTTGGACAACACTAGTTACGCCAACAACAATTTCAACAACGTCTAAAACGAACCAACCGAAAATATTTAAAAGAAGGTTCCTTGCGTCCCCTTCAAGAAATTCGTTACTAAAAAGATCAGAATCGCCAATGGCTACGATTTTTCCACTTTTTAATCGACTTGATGTCAATACTGTTGCATTTGAGGGGCTCGCATCTAAGGAAGTAAATGCGATTGGCGTCCCACCTGACACTGAAGACGCATTGTAGAGAGTGAAGTCCTGAATGTCAGTAGTATTGATAATGGGATGCTTAGAGAAACTTGAAATTGTTGGCCGATCAGGACGTCCATCATTATTACTGAGATCTTCAATAAGTTCTTGGTCAAATTCTATACCAAAATGCGATGAAAGAGAGTTAATAGAAGCAGTCAAAGTTGAATTAAACTCATAATCACCAAGCAAGAAAAGGTTTCCACCATTAGCAATAAAAGTTTCTATAAGTTGTGTCTCATTCGGAAGAAACGTCTTGTGGGGAGCAGTTACTACAAAAACATCACAGTTAAGAAGCACTACAGAAAGGTCAGTGTGTATTTCTGTACTTTTGTTCACTAAATAACCTTTATTATTAAGCAATTCAGCGGCGTTATTATACTCCCCAGTGATTGAATTGGTTTCCTCGTGAGTATCATCAAATATTATTCTCATAAGAGGCTGATCTGCGGCAGTAACATAATTATCATTGCCTATAATTGGCAAACCTGCAATGAGCACAAAAACAAGACAAAATATCGTTAAGAAAACTGCACTATGTTTTGGTGGTCTGATGAATCGCATAGGTTTTCCCTAATATTACTTCTTGTAATGCACAATAGTTATTCTAAAAGCGAAGAAACGGCTAAAAATGTTTTGGAGATAGATTACCTTTTAATCTCTCCGCCATAATTGCATGAAAGACCTCGAAACTTGGAATTAGGCAATTTTTATAAGAGAGCATTGCGTAATTTGCATAGCAATCTGGTTGTATCAGTTCAGCGCATTCCTCCATGAGATTGAACTCTGGTGGATGCTTCACTGCGCGATCGAATAGAAAACTTCTACGCATCATCTACTCAACACGTCGGGTGGTTATGCCGAGTGTTTCATTAAGACCGAAGAGTAAAAGCTCTTGAATCAATGTAAAAGGTGAAAAATGTGAGTTGGACAAAAAGAGTTAAAGTAACTGAAAAGATGGCCGGTGGAGCCGCGAGTCCTCTCTTAAGATTGTTTGGGGTCGATTTTTAGTTCATAAGTCATAAAAAATTTACTTTTTTTTTATGATATCAAGTTATTAGTGCGGAGATTACCTGGTTTAGATATCACCGAAGATATATCTAAGACAGAATAATACAACAAGGATATGAAATGGTGAATGTAATTGATGAAAAAGGACTTATGTTCACAAACTGAGATAAACTTCATACAAACGTTGGCTATACTCATAAGAGGTTGAAAAAATGGACGTTTCAGAGGATATAAAATTTGGTGTCTGTCCTAATCTTTATCCACTTGATGTGATCTACGAAAGTGCGCTGTACGCTGATAAAAATGGCTTTGACTCTGTTATGATGGGTGATCATCTTATTGCTATAGGAATTAAGCGTTTTGATACTCTTGAAGCATGGAGTACTTTGGCTGCACTCGCGGCAAAAACTAAAAGAGTAAAGTTGGGTACATGTGTTACCGATCCGCATCGACGCCCTCCAGCAGTATTGGCGCAAACTGTAGCCACCCTCGACATTATCAGTAATGGACGTGCAATATTGGGTATTGGACCCGGAGAAGCAATGAACTTGGATCCTTATGATGTATCATGGAACCGACCAGTTTCACGAATGCATGAATCTCTCAAAATAATAAAGAGTTTATGGACGCAAGAAATGACCTCCTATAAGGGGGATTTCTTTAACCTTCAAGAAGCCATATTTGAGCCAAAGCCAATTCAACAGCCACATCCTCCTATTTGGATAGCCGCGAATTCACCAAGAACTATGAAGATTACAGGTGAATTGGCCGATGGGTGGTTTCCGCTAAATATTTCTCCAGAAGCTTATAAAGAGAAACTTGAACTAATCAGAAAACATGCCAAAGATATTGGACGGTCTCCAGAAGATATTGAACCCGCACTGTTCATGTACACTTTAGTTGCACCGACTTATGATGAGGCAATAGAAAGATTTGAACTGCCTGCAAAAATGCTTTTGGCGTTTTTTCCACGATTACTTGAGGAGGAATTTGGCTATACGCTACCTAAAGAGAAATTCAATGCAGCAAAATTCATTGTAACGCCTTCAAATGTTAAAGAACTTCTAAGCCAAGTGAAAGATATCCCTCTTGAAGCTGTTGAAAAATTTTTTGTTTTTGGGTCTCCTGATGATTGTATCGAAGGTATTGAAAATTTTGTAAAAGCTGGAACACGGCATTTTGCGTTAGCTTTGCTTGTCCCGCCACCAAAATTGATGCCTACGCTAAAAATGTACCATGAGAAAGTCATATCTTATGTAAAAGATTCATTTTCATCAAAATTATCCTCTATTCCTTAGACCTAGTTAATTTGCTTTTATAACCGTGAATTCTATATACAAGAAGTGAAATACTTGAAGAGGTAAAGGTGAGTTTATGAATAAGATTGGTGTTGTCGAACATTATTATTCTAAGATAAGTGTGGCTTTGATTGCTCTTAGTGGCGATCTAAATGTTGGAGATAAGATTCGAATCAAAGGGGCGAAGACTGATTTTGAACAAGTTGTTAAGAGTATGCAGATTGAACATGAATCAATTAGTTCTGCAAAGAAAGGTCAGAAGATCGGGTTAAAAGTAGAAAGTAAGGCAAGGCCTAATGATGAGGTCTTTGTTGTAGAAGAGTGATTTATCGTAGCAACTCTATTTGAAATTCAGTTTTTTGAAATAGATTCTTTCACTTTTCTTTTCAAAAAAGAAATTAGGATCTAAAAAATCGATCATTTTGAGTAATCATAGAATCCCTTTCTTGTCTTTCGTCCTAATTGCCCTGCTCTCACCATCTTTTTAAGCAAGCTACACGCCTTATATTTTGGATCACCGAATTCTTCATAAAGATAGTTAAGAATGTCTAGTACAACATCTAATCCTATAAAGTCTGCTAGTGTGAGAGGACCCATTGGATGATTTAATCCAAGTTTCATCGCTGTATCGATACCTTCGGCGCTGGCTACTCCTTCTTGAAGAGCAATTATTGCCTCATTAATCATTGGCGCTAATATTCTATTGACGATGAATCCTGGCGCTTCATTGACGAGAGCAACTGTTTTACCAAGTTTTTTCACAAACGCTTGAACGGTTTCATAAGTTTCATCCGATGTATTATATCCTCGGATTAGTTCAACTAGTTTCATTATAGGCGCCGGGTTGAAGAAGTGTACACCTACTACATTTTCTGGTCTTTTTGTTGCAGAAGCTATCTCTGTTATACTTAATGAAGACGTATTTGTTCCTATGATCGCATCGGGTTTACATATGTTGTCAAGATCGCTAAAGATCTTTTTCTTTAGATTCATGTTTTCTGGTGCAGCCTCAATGACAATATCAGCATCTTTTACGGCATTTAAATCTAAAGAGCCTTCTATTCTTCCCAATATTGCGTCTGCCTGTACCTGCGAAATCTTTCCTTTATCAACACTTCTTGTAACAAATTTTTTGATAGTATTCAAGCCCTTTTGTAAAAATTCATCTGCAACATCTGTGACGACAACTTTTACCCCACTCTCTGCTACTACTTGAGCAATTCCTGCTCCCATAGTACCCGCTCCGATAACTGCGACCTTTTTAATCTTATAGTCTTCAGCAATCTTTTCAGCCTCTTCAGCTTTTGAAGTAGGTTCAAAGGCTAAGAGCATCCCCTCTTTTGTTGGTATAAAACTTGCAGTTACGGGTGTGCCAACCTCGACAGTTTCTGGTTTAGAAGGGTCAAAACCAACAAGTTGTACGCTGATCATAGGTCCTTCAGGAAGTTTTACAATGGCATAATAATGCGGATGCTTCATGTCGTATCCTCGTTGGATAAAGGGCGTTGTACTCACATGGATGTTCGTGAATGTTTCAATTGTCCCATTTTGAGAGAGTTCTTTCCACTCCACATTGGTACTTAGACATTTTGAGCAGATTTGACGCGGAGGTAAATCTATATGATTACATTCCTTGCATAGTGTTCCCATAATTTTTTTCTCATTCAAAAATTCCTCATAAGAGGTTATCGAGATCTCTTTTTCAGCCGCCATTTTTTTCTACTACCTCCTGTAAATATGTACTACGGCAGTACCACCGGTGCCCCCAACATTATGAGTTAATCCGATTTCAACGTCTGGTACTTGACGTTTTTCAGCCTCTCCACGTAATTGCTTGAAAATTTCTACCGCCTGTGCTACTCCCGTGGCTCCCACAGGGTGACCCTTAGTTTTTAGACCTCCTGACGTATTAATAGGCATTTCTCCATCTAAGGCTGTTCTTCCTTCTTGAGTTACTTTTCCTCCAGTTCCTTGTTCAAAAAAGCCTAAATCTTCTATTGCAATAATCTCAGCGATGCTAAAACAATCATGTACTTCAGCAATTTGAATGTCTTGAGGTCCAAGTCCTGCCATTTTATAGGCCTGTTGACTCGCCACCCTAGCAGCGTTTAGAGAGGTCATAGTAGTCCTATCATCCAAAGCAAACGTGTCACTGCCTTGACCACTACCTATTATCCAAATTGGCGTATCTGTATATCTTTTTGCAACTTCTTCTGCAGCTAAAAATACACACGAAGCACCATCAGTAATAAGTGAACAATCAAATAAGCGTAAAGGATAGGCAATCATAGGATTATAATTGCTCTTTAAGAACTCGTATTCGTCAGCCCATAATGGAATGGAAATGCCCTTTTCTTTTGCTCTTCTTATTCTTCGGGACATGATTTCCGTGACGGTGAGTGGCATTTGTGCTTTTGGATTAAGTGCGCCATTATTGTGAGCTTTGATAGAGTAAGCCATTAACATCTCCGGTGTTGTGCCATACTTTGCCATATGAGCAGTTGCAATAGCTGCATATAGGCCAGGGAACGTGGATCCTCCAAAAATCTCTGTATGCTTATCGCTGGCTGAGGCTAGAACATCAGTAACTTCAGCAGTAGAAAGGGTATTCATCTTTTCTGTGCCCCCAACACATACCACGTCGTACATTCCAGAGGCAATCGCTAAGACGCCCATTCTTAAAGCTACACCACTACTAGCACAGGCATCTTCGATCTTTAATGCTGCCTTTGGAGCTAGTCCAACTAAGTCTGCCATAAGTGGTGCGAGGTGTCCCTGTTTTTCAAAGAGATCAGATGAATAATTGCCTAAAAAGAGTGCTTCAACATCCTTCTGATCAATTCCATTGTCTACAGAGTTTTTAGCATCTAAAAAAGCCTCTACCCAAAGTTCTCGGTTCGTTTTTCTAGGGAAATTGCCAAAATTACTCACTCCTGCTCCAACAACTGCTACATTTCGCAAAAGTTTTCCCATATAATTGTACCTCCATTTTTCTCTTCAACATGATAATTAAGCAAGTCTATTTTCCGCTAAAATTCGGTTTTCTTTTTTCAAACAGTGCTTGAATTCCTTCTTGAAGATCTTCTGTTTCAAAACATTTTTTTTCTGCTTCTAATTCGTATTTGTATCCGTTATCGATATTAACGTCAAAAGCTACGTTTACGGATGATTTCGCTAGTTGTACTGCCACTGGCGCGTTACCAGCAATTTTTTGTGCCATTTCTTTGGCAGTATTGATTAATTCTTCTGGCACAACAACTTTATTCACCAGACCTATATTTTCCGCATCTTTGGCAGTAATATGTACCCCCGTTAAAATCAGTTCTTTTGCCCTCCCTAGCCCTATTACTTTTGGTAACCTTTGTGTTGCCCCCCATCCAGGTATGAGCCCAACTCCGACTTCAGGAGTTCCTAATTTTGCATTCTCAGAAGCAATCCTAATATCACAAGCGAGAGCTAACTCTAAACCGCCTCCCAGCGCAAATCCGTTAATTGCCGCTATGAATGGCTTTTTTATCGTCTCAATTTTTCGCATAAGTGTCTGTCCATTTTCTATAAACTGCAAAAATTCCTCTTTGGCAGAGTTTTTAATTTCAACTAAATCTGCGCCAGCACAAAAAGTTCTTTCGCCTTCTCCCGTAATTATTACAACTTTAATCCTGTTATCTTTCTCTATTTCGTCTAGCAAATTGTTAAATTCGTCTAATACCTCATTGTTAAACGCGTTGAGCGCTTTAGGTCTGTTTATCGTAATAATTCCTATTTTATCCGTCACGTCATATTTCAAAGAGTCCACTATAATCACCCATCAAGAATTTATGGAGTTTGATAACTTTCCTAAATTCATCTTATTGACTATATAATTTTATAATTTTATGTGAAGTAGCACAATGCAACTGAAAAACTCGCGTTTGTTAGATAGATGGCCATGAGTGTCGCTTTTCACTAAGAATCGCAAATAAAACACCCACAAGCGTTTTCCAATTCTAGCCAGGTGATATAAAAACCTATGTCATTATTACGCTCTATATTTTAGAGTTGTGCTTAAGTAAAAATAGCGTGATGAAAGGAAGAAAGTAAAAGTGAAATGAAGTTAAAAAAACGCGAAACATGTTATTCTTTGAATTCTGGAAATTCTTCAAATGGCTTAATACCTGCTAGAACTTTTGCGATTTTCTTTCGTGTTTCCCAATCATAACCTCTGTTAATTGTAATTCGCTGTGCTTCTGGTGACCCACCGCCATGACAAGATGCAACCATGAGCCAGCCTGCAAATCCATGAGCTGTCAGGTCTTCAATTAATTTAAATGCTTTCATTCTATCTTCAGAAGGAATTTCCGCTTTTCCTTTCATGTACTTCTCAAGATAGGGTCGTGTCTCGGGATTTTCGAAGTCAGCACCCGAAGGGCATGTAACTGCAAGACCTCCTGCTATGTCGTGTACTCGATAGATCTCTTCATAGATATGCGTTCCCGCAACATACTTGCCGATGTTGACAAAAGTTATGTCGGGTATATATGTGCCAGGTCCCATTGGCATTCCGCGGTAACTACCAGCAATTCCGCATGCATAAATTTGCTCTGCAGTACACGCTAAATCTGTGAGTTTACCCTTAATATGCGAGGCATGATCTACACCATTGTATTCTGCTACTAATGCAGCAGTTCCCGAAAGTACATCCGTGACAGCGGGCTTACAGCCGCAATATGAGTGTCTATGATATATCGCGAATCCCTCGGCCAACTGTCCTGCAAGTTGCCACTCTCCTGCCATGAATACGCGATCCCATGGAATGAATGCATCATCCAAAACGGTGACTGTCTCAGTAACACCCCATCTCTGTCCAAAGGGACTATCCATTTTGCTCTTTCCTTTTGGAACTGTTGAACGTGCAATAAATTTCATGCCTTCAGCGTCTACAGGTAGCGCAAATGCAACGGCATAATCTTTGTCCTCTTCTCTCATAGCGCGTGTGGGCATAAAAATGATCTCATTGGCGGGTATGGCTGCTGTAGTGTGACATTTTGCGCCTCTAACTGTAATGCCTTCGTCATTTCTGTCAACAATTCGAACATAAAGGTCTGGATCTGCCTGATCTGCGGGTCTTAATTTTCTATCACCCTTTACATCAGTCATTGCGCCTGTGGCGCAAACATCCTCTTTTTGGAACCATTTCAAATATTCAATGAAGTTATCATAATACTTTGTTCCATATTTCTTGTCAGAAAGCCACGTTGTTATTGAGAGTGTGTTAAGAGCATCTACAGCCATACATCTTTGAATACAACAACAATATCGTGCGTATAACCGGGTCATTTGGACTTTTTTCATTAAATCATCATTTGATTGGTGTATATGAGTGAACCGATTGATTTTTTCGCCAGTGAGATGCGATGTGGCTGTGGTTAGATGTTCATATCTGGGATCTTGTGCTAACTCGTAGGTGAAGGCTAATACATCGATTTGAGGCTTAAGTAGTGGATGATAAATGCGATCTTCTATTTTTTCACCGTACATGTATATCTCGGGTTTCTGTTTTTTCAAGCTTTCAATATACTCTTCTTTGGTTTTCAAACTCGTGCCTCCAAAATTGATTGGTGCACTATTGTAGAAGAAGCAATTAAAATACCTATTCTTTCGGTCAAACCTAAGCATTGAAGTTGGTTGAGCTATGTTTTTTATACGAAGACGTATAAAAAAGATCGTGCAGTTAAGTTTGCAGCGTTTAGTTTAATACTCAAACGATTTTTTTAGTTGATGGAAGGGATGTCTCCATGAGTGAAAAGCTAAAAGATAAAATAGCGATCGTTACAGGGAGTTCAGTAGGAATTGGTAAGGCGATTGCCTTAACTTATGCAAAAGAAGGTGCAATTGTAGTTACAAATTCTAGAAAACTAGAGAGAGCAGAAGCTACTGCCAACGAAGTCAGGGCTATAGGAAGTCAAGCACGTGCTATTGAAGCAGATCTTACAAAATCGACCGATATAGATTATCTCATTGATACAACAATTGAAAGTTTTGGCAGAATTGATATCCTCGTAAATAATGCCGGAATCGCGATGATTTCACCAACCGAGGATCTTTCCGAAAAAGACTGGGATCGAGCGATTGATTTGGATCTTAAGGCGACTTTTCTTTGCTCGCAGAAGGCGGCTAAACGCGCCATGATACCCCAAAAAAGTGGTGTAATCATCAATCTCAGCTCAATATTAGCTAAAGTAGCCTTGCCCATGCGGGCTGCATATTGCGCCTCAAAAGCTGGAGTAATGGCTCTCACCCAAGTTATGGGGTGTGAATGGGCAAAATACGGAATCCGTGTTGTTGCAATTGGTCCTGGCTATATATTGACTGAATTGGTTCAGCAATCGATTGATAAAGGAACTTTTGCTGCGGAAACTCTTATTGACCGCACACCAATGAAGCGCTTTGGCAAGCTTGAGGAAATAGCGAATTTGGCAGTATTCTTAGCTTCAGATGATGCTGGTTATATCAATGGAGAGATAATCTATGTAGACGGCGGTATGACAGCAACTGGAGGCTGGTAAAGTCTTTTCATCTCTTAGAAAAAGAAAAAAAGATAAATATTTACATCTGATGTTTAAACCAAGTTCTCTAAAGATTTTTCAATTTCTTCGTACGGTGGCTCAATTTTTGGGTTCTCTGATACCCATACGTACCGAACAATTCCCTTTTTGTCAATAACAAAGGCAGCACGCATTGCAACTGTATATCCTTTGAGTCCTGCGAAGTCT
>JAEOSO010000174.1 GCA_016840315.1 Candidatus Borrarchaeota archaeon
TTTATTTTTGATGTTCTAATTCTACATAAATTTCGCCAAACCCGCCAACCAAATAGCACCAAATTCTTTCACAAAACCAAATATTTAGATTTGCAAAAAACGATATAATTCTACTAGGAATGTATTTCCATTTACGTTTTTCAACTTTTCTTGTATCCATATATCTTAATTCTATTTTTTTCACTTTGAAGTATTTCAACTGATTAAATGTATCACAGCCGAAATAGTGTTTGTGCTGAATATTTGAATATGCACTAACACAGCTAAAATGTGGCACTTTTATAATTAGAGTCCCACTGGGCTTTAAAATTCTATGACTTTCTTTAATTGCTTTTGTCCAATCGTCAAGATGCTCTAAAATATGTGAAGCGAGTATTTCATCTGCGCAATTGTCCTCAAAAGGATATGGATATTTATTCAGATCGTGAACTACATCTACACATTTACTCGGGGTTATATCAACTCCAACATAACCTTTTCCTTTATTGCCATTACATCCTAAATCAATCTTCATCTTCACTGCCTATATTATTCTAAATGGTTAACTTTCTTTCCTCCAGCTCTTTTTTCGCTTTCTCAAACTGGTCTTCGATGTCGCACGATGGCTGAGCATTGACCCACTCTGAAAGCTCTCTCATCCCCTCCTCAAATTCAACCTTCGGTTCAAAACCAATCTTTTTTATTATCTTTGAAATATCGGCGTAACAATGCCTGATGTCTCCTTCACGGTATCTATTTTCTATGACGGGCGATACGTCTGAGCCATTTACGTGAATCATTGTTTCTGCAACGCCTTTTATTGATGTAGGGACTCCTGTCCCTACGTTGAAAATCTCATAATTTGCACTGCTTTTTTCCATGACCAGCAAATTGGCCCTTACAACATCGTATACGGATATGAAGTCCCTGCTCTGGAGACCATCTTCAAAAATCACCGGAGGGTTGTTGTTTCTAATTCTGCATGAAAAGATTGCGCATACACCCGTGTAGGGATTCGAGAGGGCCTGTCTGGACCCATATGCGTTGAAATATCGCAAAGCCACTGTGGGTATTCCATAAGCCTGTCCGATGGAAAGGCACATCTCCTCCTGGTCCTTCTTCGTAATGGCATAAATCGATGTCGAGTGCAGCGGCTTCTCTTCGTCAGTTGGCATGGGCATGGCAGTGCTTCCACACACAGGGCACTTCATCTCCCAGTCCCTTGTCATAAGCTGTTCTTTTGGCCTCAATTTGGGATATACTACACCGCACTTCTCGCAGTGATATTTTCCTTCACCGTAGATGCTCATCGAACTTGCAATAATTAATTTTTTCACACAATGCTCCTCGTTTGCCAGAAAATCTAATAGGACTGCTGTGCCAAGTGTATTCGAGTCCACGTACTTTTGAATCTCGTACATACTCTGGCCCACTCCGACTCTGGACGCCTCGTGAAATATTACCTCCACGCCGTCTAAAGCATTTTTGAGGGCATCCCTCTCCCTGATATCTGAGAACATGTACTCGGCATTAGTATTCAGATAATCGGGCTTACTGCCCCTGTGAACCTGCTGTTCAAGATTATCTAAAACGACGACTTCGTGACTATCATTAACTAAAAAATCCACAATATGTGATCCGATGAATCCGGCGCCGCCCGTAACAAGAATTTTCTTTGTCATTGAATCACACAATTTTGTATATCCATATATAACCGTATTTTGTGTATACCGGCTCAAAGTGTTT
>JAEOSO010000023.1 GCA_016840315.1 Candidatus Borrarchaeota archaeon
CAGTTAGGGGCAGAGCATACTTACGGATATGTCACCAAATACCAGCGCAATAAGTTAGGTTTAGAAAAGTCTCATGCTAATGACGCGTTCGTAATTGCCGGGGGAACAAACCAAGAACGCTGCCGTCCTTATGAGGTGATTCAAGTGAGACGCAATAATCGTTCGCTACAGAAGAACAGAAAAGGATTCAAACCGTCTATTAGGAGACAGAAATACCAGTTGCAACCTTATGACCTGGTCAAGTATAATAATAGAACATATAGAGTAAAAGGTGTCCATTGTTACGGAAAACGGGTTGTTTTGGAAAATCCTAAAGGAAAAAATCCAAGTGTAGCAATTAACAAAGTGGAGTTGATAAAATATGGAAAAGGGTTATTATTCAACTTATGTTAGTCTAAATGCCTCTTTCCTCTCCACCTTAAAAGGAAGGAGTCTACAGAGGCGATTTCAATGAAATTACACAGTTTAACTGCAGTCTATTGCAAAAATCCCGAGATGGTCGCTCAGATACTTTCAGATATGATAATTCTTTCAGATATTCAGCGTAATCAAAAATTAAGTGATCCTACGAAATTTATGATAATAGATCATAACTTTGGAATTGGTGCAGTAAACCTTAAGCAAAATGTTGAAGACCAGATCGTTCAGCCTTTCAAAGATAAGAAGAATGAATTTGCTGTTGTTTTTGATGGTGAAATCTATAATCGAGACTTTTTTGAGGAATATCTCGCTGAATATTCTATGGAAGACTCAGATGTTAAATTAATCTCTCTTCTTTTTAAAAAATTGATTTCATCCTTTGATCTAACTTCTGCTGTTAGAAAGATGATACTCCTTCTCGAAGGAGAATACGCTTTAATAATTCTTTGGAATAATCGGCTTATCATTACAAGGGATCCAATTGGAGCTAAACCACTGTATTTTGTGGAAACTCCTAAAAGCATTCTTTTTTCATCACAAAGGAAACCTCTTCTTTTTCAAAAATCTGAAGACATCTTCTACGAAGATATTCAACGTGTCAACCAAGATAGATGCTATATCGTTTCAGAATCAGGAGATTTTATAAATTTTGCTGGAGAAGGGTTTCAGAAACGCCATATGTTAGATATTTCTCTCAGCAAAATGATTCAATCGCTTGAAGGGTACTTTCGGTTTGCGATTGAGCGAAGACTGCCAGATTATGATGAGAAATTTGGTGTGCTATTTTCGGGCGGGCTCGACAGTTCTATTCTAGCAAAGTACATTTCTGAGTACGATGTGGATTTTGACCTCTATACTTCAGGTTTTCAAAAGTCTCTCGATCTGGAGCACGCTATGGAATCTTTCAGTGCATTTGATGCTACTCTTAAAATAAACGAGTTAACAATTTCTGACGTCGAAGCAGAAATTCCACGGATACTTTTCTACATTGAACAACCAGAAATCATGCAAATTAACATAGCAATTCCTGTCCATTTTTCAACCTTATTTGCAAAAAATGATGGCATTCAGCTGCTTTTTTCAGGGCAGGGACTAGATGAACTTTTTGGTGGCTATTCTCGGCATGTAGATACTGTTAAATCGAAAGGAAATGATGCATTATACGAGCAACTTCATCACGAATTTGAGACATTTCCATCTATCACTCTTGAACGTGATGATGCCCTTGCGAAAGCACATAAAACCTTATCTAGAATGCCTTTCCTTGATCGAAGGATAGTAGAATACGCGATGAGAATTCCAGCGTCCTTCAAAGTGTATAATACAGGTAGTAACACTTTCGTAAGAAAATGGATCCTACGTCGAGTAGCTGAAAAACTTCATCTCCCTAAAAAAGTCATTAAGCGTAAGAAAGTCGCCATGCAATTCGGATCGGGTACAGCTGCAGCTTTGGACACAATAGCACGAATGAATGGATTTGATAAGTCTCTTGCGAAGAAGTGTGGATATCTCAATAACCAAAAAATGTACCTTGATGCAATTGCGTGTCTATTGGGATTTCCTTTCAAAAATGAAAAACGAAAAAATCTGTTAGAATGTGTACCTGAAATGTGGAAGGAGAAAATGGATCAATATCTTTCCTTTAGGATCCCTCAGTGATTTATGATTTAGACGCCCTATCAGGAACACAAACAGTGATCAAGACGCGCCTATTTATGATTTGAATAGTTGTTTACATTTGTAAAGTGGCAATGTGGTTTTGATTTGGCACAACTACCCATTAATGGATTTTGCTTAATCTAAACAAATTCTAACTCCTAAATGTGTTTTATCCAAATAATTAAAAAATGTACCGTGATGCAAATACTTGTCTGATGGGTGTTCCTTTTCGAAATGAATAACGAAAAAATCTTTTAAAATGTGTATTTGACACATGGAAAGAGAACATCGGCAAGCATCTTTCTTTGATGCGTTAATAAATCGTTCTTACATTGAACGCAAGAGATCTAGATGTTGTATATGCATCCCTTGAAACGCTATCTTTACATATGTAAAGCATTTTACTTTGTCAATTGCTGCGAAAATGTCTAATTCTATTTAAATAGAGGTCATTCAATTATTGATTTTTTGTGCACTATCAAAAACTTTTTAAATGACATACAATATTTGTTTCAACGAGTTAGTTTATCTTTTGATAAAAAACTCTTTACATTTGTAAAGATTGTATCTATAGATGATGAAAAATGGGAACTATTGAAGTCTTGAAGACTCGGGTGACAGAAGAGTCTTGCACTCCTCAAATTTCTGAAAAGGTTAATATCGAAGACTATATCCCGCCTAGATGGCGTAAGCATGGGATATGGTGAAAGTCTTAGGAAATGTACCTAAATAATTAGATATCACCAAAGAGATTTTAGGATAAATTGGCCTTGTTTTTAAATTTTTAAAGTTTTTCTGAGTTCAGATGTAACGCTTTTTCTGTTATACGGTTTCTGCTACTTATGCGACAGGATATCTGCCAAGTGCTAAGTCATTACATAACTCATCAATTTTTTGAAAAGATGACTCTATTAGTTCGTTAACCTGCTCTGAAATAGACGAGATCTCCTTGCCTTTTTTCATTATTACTTGTGCCGCAGCTAATTCTGGCATGTCAATAGGATGTCCAATCTTACTTAGAAGCCACACATAGGCTTCTTCAATCTCGTCTGTAAAGGATTTGTATATTTCATTAGCAATTTTATGACTTAAAAGGGAGTATATCTTTCCAACATGGGAAACAGGATTTTTTCCCGCCGCCGCTTCACTACTAACTGGTCTATTTAAAGTTATCAATCCATTTGCTCGGTTTCCACGACCTACTTGACCACTATCACCACTCTCAGCGCTTGTACCCAATGTTGTTAAATAAAGACCAGAGATATCACTTTTCTCTCTATCGAGTGTGTTGTAAGCCACCTTTATGGAAATTTGATCTTCTACAATTTCATGGGTCACAAATGTTTCTATCGTTTCCAATACTTCATTCTTTTTTCGAAAATACGTGTCTTCTGAGTCAATATAAAAGTCGATAAATGGCATTGCGACAGTTAGATGAAGGTTAGTTAAGCCATTTCCTTGTCCAATTCTGTGTCCCATGATTTTTACATCTTCTCCAGTTTCTGGAAATTGGTTTTTAAATTGACGTGAATTAAGATAGCCTTCTAATCTTTTGACAATCTTCTCGGTGAAAGTTAAAGGAGCATATCCAACAGCCGCTGAGGTGTCATTTGCGACAAGAAGCCCGTCTTTCTTTTGAAAAATATCCTTAAGTTCTTCTGAGCCTTCTTTCAGTTCTATCTGATATTCCACATGTTTTTCAGGGTCAACAAATCTGAAATTAGCCTTTAACCAGTCTTTTGCAGTTTGAATAGCTATATCGTCAATAGGTATTACTTCATCACCGTAAAATTTTGTGGCTCTATCGCCAATTATTAATCGCATCGGTTTGATAACATGACCGCCACTAAATTCATGTTCTACTTCGCCAGCAGCTAATAGAGCTTTATCGATGTTGTGATGCAAAATTACTCCAAATTTTTTTAGATATTCTTGACTAAGTCTCACAGAAATTCGATCCATAATAGCATCGCATACATTATCAGGATGTCCGAGTCCCTTTCTTTCAACAATTTCAATCCTTTGTTGAGGAAGCGGGATATTTTTTAACTGTTCCACAACAATTGCCTTGTTCATGACTGTCACATCACATTATTTTGTAATGAATTTGAGCATCTGAGTAATTATATATATAGCTAACATGATTTGGTGCAAAAATAAGGGGTGTTAGTTTTTAGTGTTGTGGTATGGATCATGGGCTTAAATTGCGAAGTTCTTCAAAAGTATTGAGAATATTTTATGAATTAATTATTATAGTCATTTTTTTTCTTTCAAAAGGCTAAAATAGTAATTAACTGCGAATAACACAACACCATTATATGATACTTAGAAGAATTTGAAGACATGAATACATTTACCAAAAAATGTATAATAAACATTAGCGAATTATTCAATCAAGGAGATATTCCTATGAATTCGATCAAACGGGTAAAAACAGGGATTCCTGAGCTGGATAAGCTTCTTCATGGTGGCTACGTTAAGGACTCATCAATCGTCGTCGCAGGTGGCGTTGGAACCGGGAAAACGATCTTAAGTTTACAGTTCTTATGGACGGGGGCAAAAAAATATGATGAGCCAGGCTTATTGATTACAATGGACGAATCTCCTTCTGAGTTAAGAAAAGAAGCAGCAATGTTTGGATGGGATCTGAAAGAATTAGAGGATGAAAATCTATTAGCTATTATTGATGTTGCAACACCAAGAGCAGGGTTACCTTCAGATGAACGCTATGCATTGCGAGAGGTCGATTTACGGCAAATTATTGAAACGGTATATAACACTCAAAAAGAAATGAATGCTCAACGTGCAGTAATCGATTCACTTTCTGCACTTGGATTTCATTATGAGTCATTAGGTAAAATAAGATCAAGTATATTTCAATTAACTGCCTTTTTAAACGAGTTAGAAATAACAACACTTCTTACAACTGAATCACCCAATAATTCAGTTATGTCCAGATATGGTATTGAAGAATTCTTAGCGCAAGGCGTGATTCAGCTCTTCTTAAAAGATGATGAAACGGGTAATTTACAGAGGAGTTTTATCGTGCGCAAGATGCGTTCCACTCCGCATTCGCTTAATCGTTACTTTTTTGAAATTTCAGAAAAAGGAATTGTTATTTTATCGAGTTGATTTTGCTTCCTTTCGCTTATTTTTCAAAATATTTCGAGCTTACCGCAATTTAAATCAAAATTTAAGTGATTTTTGCTTAATTATGTCTCAATTTATCGCATTTAATTCTGTGAGTGGAAAATTGGTTATCTTTAATCGAGTGCGATAGCAAAAATATAAAAAGCATTCACCTCTTTCGTCTGTTAGGGTGTCCGCTAAAGACTTAGACTAGAAGCTCTGAATACCTACTAATATGCAGGACGAGCATGGTGAAAATGTCTTGTGCACTTTAGATTCATTTTCCCCACCATTCACATATATTTTTATAAAACTTTCAGTGATAAGTGTAGAGAGTAGAAAATTTCTATAATATGTGCCTTCAAAATAGCAAGCATAGATCTCTTCGTAGTCTACTAAAGACAAATCCTCTTATATGTGCTCTCTAATTATCAAATGATCAGCATGAGCAAGTAAATGGGGCGGTAAATACTTGTCAAACAATGTCTTTGCAATGATTATTATTGCCGTCATAATGATTGCTACATATGTCCTCATTTCAACAGAAAAAATGAATAAAACGTTAGCAGCCTTACTCGGGGGATTAGGTGTTTTATTATTTGTGAAAGTCACTTCCCTAACTACAGGTGTCGAAATTTTTACTGATGCCGAGATATTCAGTGAATTAGTTGATTGGCAGACTATAACAATCGTTGTAAGTGTTTTAGTAATCGTTGAGGTATCACGAGAATCTGGGTTGTTCGACTGGCTAACAATTAAACTTGTGAAAATGACGAAGGGTGAACCTACAAAGATCTTTCTTTACATGAATCTTCTCATTTTTGGTCTTTCTGCCCTCTTAGGTGCCGCCCCCGCTTTTATTATCGTTGGTTCACTCACCCTTGTCGTCACCAAAAACATGCAATTGGATCCCGTGCCGTTCATTTTTAGCGAAATTATGATTGCAAACTCAGGTGGTGTTTCTACTATCATTAGTTCCTTTGTAAACATCCTCGTGGCATCTAGATATGATCTTGCCCCTGAACATTTTCTTTCTTATGAAGGCTTTATTCTCATTGGCGTTCCAATCGGCATTATTCTTGTATTAACTAATTTCGTCCTATTTAAATTTCTCTATGGTAAACAGATGAAAGAAGCGACTCTAAGTGCCTCTGCAGATATTAAGAGAATTTTTACTGAACTGGATGAGTGGCAAGTGGTGAAGGATCGCTCCGCCTTTTATAGAACTGCAATTTTGTTGGTAGGAACAATCGTTGCATTCACAATTGCCGGTTTTATAAACGTACCTTTTTTTCTCGTCGCATTAACCAGCGCTATTCTTTTCATCCTTTTCTCAGGCATGAGAGTAGAGGTCATTCTGAGGAAAATGGATTGGGAAATGGCACTTTTTTTTGTAGGAATATTTATTCTTGTTGGAGGTGCTCATAAAGTTGGGCTTTTGGATTTATTTGGGGAGTCTATAGGCGTCATGGCAGGAGGAAATAAATACGCTCTTTGGATCATCATTATTTGGCTTAGTGCGATTCTTTCCGGTTTTATGGACAATATCAGCGTGGCCGCCATGCTAGTTCTCGTCATCCCAACTATAGCCGCAATTGGCTTTAATGAAACATCGGTCATCTGGGCTACAATTCTTGGGGCGAATCTAGGCGCAAACTTAACTCCGATTGGCGGAGTAGCAAACATTGTAGCTATAAGTCTTTTAGAAAAGGAAGGAACACATATTTCATGGCTCGACTTTATGAAACTAGGAGGAGTCATAACTATCGTAAACCTTGCGGTGGCAACAGGCTATATTATCTTATTATCCGCAGTTTTCGGTTGGTGAGGATATAATCAAAAATGTGCATCCTTATCAATAATCCGTTCGAATTCTCTTTTTTTAAAGTGTATCATTTTATGAAAAATAGTTAATATAGAAATCTGCGGATTTGTAGTCTCTGTTTTTGATGATTTTATTGATCTCATAATGAATTTGTTGAGTTGACAGTTTTCTAAGATGAATGTTTTCTTTTTCACGTTTTTTAAACTCTAAGATTCCAAGTAAGAGAATATCTTTGTCAATACCTTCGTGATACTTACTATTTGAACTAATTCTTACGCCTTTAATGAACCCTCCAAAAATTAGAAACTTTATGCATGCACTTATTGTTTCGTTAATGCGACCGTGGATGCCAGACCAAGATTTTTTTGAGCGCTTTATATAAAGAGGTATGCTTTGCTGAGGTCAAAGAATCCTTGTTTAGTCAGGACGCCCTCTTTTAGTTCAACATAATGTTTATAGACAGATGTCTCTCGAATGAGTGCTTTGAAGACTGTGGAGGCAAAATTTTCACTTATTTGCAGACGCGTGGCGCATTTTTGTATTTGAATATGATACTCATTCAATTCTAATTGCTCTGAAGTAACCATTTTTAGGCGCTCTTTTTTTAGGTTTTGTTTTTTATACGACCATGCCTAATCATCAACGAGGTAAATAGTATCTGACGGATTAAGATACGAAATTCTTCTATCCAGATTTCAATGGATTAAATAGAGTTAGTAAATCAAAGTTTTATGCCCCAAAGTCTCATCAAGAGTTTGATGAACATTTTCTCTTAAATATTTTTGTTGATAAAATCTGCTAATAAAATAACACAACTTTTTCTACTTCTTTTATTTGTTTATCTCGAAAATTTAGTGTCAATAATTGCTTATAAATGTAATAACAGTGAGAGAGAAAAAGATGATACTAGGAGAGGACATTGCAGAAATGGTAACTAATGAATTCCTAGGTTTTGATATGCATTCTTCCGCAAATTTGCATGCTCAATTGGGTCATTTCGATTTATAGTACGTTATAGTTCGCAGAAATCGGGTGCACTCGTTGTAACAATTAAAACTGGACATTTTGAGTGTTTTAATACATACTCCGAGATACTTCCCAGAGGTTTTTCTTCCGTTGTTTCACTTCGACGACCCATTACAATCAGTTCGATATCTTCCTTTTTTGCTTCCTCAACTATTTTAGGACCGGGATCACCATGTTCTATTACCTTTTTCATAGCTACTCCTTGCGTGCTACAAACTGATTCTATTTGGTTGATATAACTCTGTCCAAAAAGTTCAGAAAACAAAGCAATCTCTTCTTCAACTTTATCTTCCAAAAATCTTTTCTCTTTTTCAGTTTCCTCGGTCTCGGTTATTACATGAAGAACCTCTATTTCGGCATTCATTAGTTTTGCCATATTGATTGCGTGACCTGCAGCTTTTAGAGCCATTTTAGAGCCATCTACTGGAGCTAAAATCTTATTGTACGTCCTAATTCCTCCCTTTTGTTTCTTTAATTATTCAAACAACAAGAATGCTTTACTCTATCTTCATTTAAATCATGTTCATTACGATTTGGAATAAAAACTTGCTTGCTCACAATCTTAAGACCATACAATTCTGAAGGAATTTACTTATTTCAGTTTTATATAGTTGCTTATTATAATTTATATTTCGGACTTATTTTTCTTATGAAGTAGTTGGGGTAATTTTAGGGGAAAAAGTCCACTTATAGTGAGTTGATCAACATGAATGCCTCTGAGCAAGCAAAAGAGTTGATCAGAGAAGTTTTTTTTCTTATTGGAAAAGGAAAAAAGGATAAAGCCATAAGTCAGCTTGAAAAGGCATTAAGTCTTGCAAAAGAAATTTCATCAGAATATTTACAGCCTTATGTCCTCAATGAAATCGCACAAGCATTTTTTAAACTTGATAAAACGCAAGAAGCCATTCAAGTCGTTCGTGAAGTAATAAATATCACAAATCAAATTATTTTTACCGCATCTCGTTTAGAAATCCTTCTTGAAGTGGCAAAATCACTGAGTGAGATTAGTTCTAAGACAAAAAATGCACAGATTCTTCAAGAAGCACTTGAGATAGTAAAAGGGATCTTAGCGAATATTACAGAAAGACCCCACATAGATATTGCTCACGAAGCTGCTGTGGTTTTGAGAAATATTATCAAAAATGCGGAAAGTATTAGCGTATTCCGCGAAATTTTAGCAATAAGTGCACAACTGAATGACAAAAATTACCGTAACATGCTCATGAGAAATCTTTCTTACCGTCTTTCAGAACTTTGCAAGAACACAACTGATACCTCCTTCATAAATAATGTATTAAAACTAGTGAAACAAATTGAACCCCCAAGTTATCGTTTTAAGGCAATAACGCAAATCGCACGACATTTAGCAAAAACTGCTGAGCGCACTTTAAATTCAAACCTGATTCAGAGTGCATTAGAAATATCAGACAAGATACCTTCAGAATACTTCCGTTCAAAAATCAAATCAAAATTGTCTATTTTGAAAGATAAAGCAGAAAAACAGTAACAAGGTTGATGGAAAACCTAATTTCTGACGCCTAAAAGGGCAATTGATCTTTTAGTAGCTGATGGAAAGATATGCTTCCAAGTTAGAATACTTTAAAGAGATTTAAATCTCTTTAATTTTGAGTCCATCCAATTCTTTTCATGTAATCTGTACAGAAACTCCTTAGTTTGATTACTTTCACTGACCTCTGTAGCTGTTTATAAATCAAGAATCGTATAAAGAGTATATTGAAAGGAGTACTGAGGAGTCCTTGTGTCCATAGACAATTTTTTTTCGAAAGCGTTTGATGAAGAGATAAGAGATACCTTCAAAACCATTAAGGAAAGGAACATAACTCAAGCTAAGAAATTAAATCAAGATCTAGAGAAGTTGGACTATTTATTAAGGACCTTTGAGACGTTCCCGCCTGCTCATACGTTTGATGAAGATTTCTTGGTTGCCGCAGTTGACGGTAGTGGTATATCTTCTCTTTGTACCTATGAAGACAATTTTGTACAATTAGTAACAGCGGCTACTAGTATTCACGATACAAATACACGTGAAAACAAACCGATGAAATTCAAAGTTATTGATAACATAATTCCAAATAAAGGAATAATAATTAAGATTTTTAACTTTCCAGCGGAACGGGAGCTTTTTATTCAACAATTTATCGATTTTTGTAAGTCGGTCTATCCAATGTCCGATCTAATCGATCCAATTCTATCACACATGACCGAATATTCAGAATGGGATCCGAAAGCTTTCCAAATTACTAGTGAAAAGGAATTAATCAAAAGAATTGCATCCTCTCTGCGAGACTATATTCTCTTTCCAAGTCCACTACAAGAAGACAACATACTCCAGGCAGTACGGGAAATTGTTGAATATAGTCTAGCAAAACAAGTTGTGCTTTGTGATTTGCCCATAAAATATCTGATACTCGATGGATCATTAACAATATTCCCTCCAGGAAGACAAAAAGTGCCACTAGGAGATTATCTCCTTAGGGATCTATGTTTGAATGCACGAAAACACAACATCATCCTCTGTGGGCTGAGTAAGACTCATACTCTTCCAGGGGCAACTCTTATTTCAGATATTGCTAAAGAGCGGTTTGGATCAAATGCACACTGGTTTTGTCGAATCCCAGGCCGGAAAGATCCACATGGAAAACTCTCAATCTATGAAAATCGAGAAATCCCTCCTGCTATGGCGATTACTTATATTTTTAAGTTTTCTAAGACCTCTCCGATATTTAGAATCGACTTTGATTACTTTTGGTGGATAAAACATATTTACAATACTGATAAAGAGATAATGAAGGAACATGAAATTGCATTATTTAGAGAACTCGACTTTATGAGTCATGAAGCGAACTGGTATGGATATCCGTGTCCGCCAGGATTTGCCCATAAGAAATGTACGATTACTCATGTTATCCGTGAATTACTGACAAGTAGGGCGATACAAATCGCAAAAGAAATGGGTATAAGCGAGGAACACTTAATTTCGGCTCGCAAAAAAATAGGTTTGTGAGGTGTTTAATTTTGCAACTAGATTTAGGCGTACCCTTCGGCATTCTGGCTGGGGGTCATTTAGGAAAACTTATGGTTATTACCAGAAATGAAGATCTCGCTGTGGGAGACATCTTTCTAATTCCATCAACAAGAGGTGAGCCTCGATACTTTATTTTCCGTGTGAGCAATTTTGAGAATATAGTACGACGACTCGGTTCTATTGAAACCGTTGCTGAGACCCTAGTCGTCGAGAAAGACGCATATCTTGCTAATTTAGAAGAAGAAAAACTCATGGCTGTTGAAGGAACTTTGTTAGGGTATGGAAAGTACTCTGATAAAGATAAAAAATTCGTTTTCAAAAAAGCTAGACGATTACCTGAGCATTTTTCTGGAATCTATAAGGTTCAAAAGGTTGATAACGAGGATGCCTTGAGAGATATCTTAGCGTCACAACTTTCAGGCGATATTTACATCGGTGATTTGCTTGTAGGTGAGGAAAGTCTAAGTATTGATGTTATGATACCAAAAGGAAAAGTTCCCATGCACATCGGCATTTTTGGGGCTACTGGTTCTGGAAAATCAAATTTGATGCAGGTTATTACAAAATCCTTTATAGATTACAACCTTAATTGCCATATAAATGGTCTTAAAGATAGAATAACTCTTTTAACGATCGATCCACATGACGAGTACGCGTTAGGTACAGGTGAATTTGGAATACAAGATATTGTGGATGAAATTGACAGCCGTTCAAGTGAAGTCCGTCGCGAAATTTTTGGTGATTTCTATTATTTAACAACAAGCATTGATGCTACACCAAGGAAAGTTCAGAGATACGCCAAGAAGATCAAGGTTTCCTTACAAGAGATATTGCCGATTGACCTTATGTCCATTCATCAATTTACTCCACCTCAAATAGCGTATATGTCAACATTACATGCGGTATACCGTGATGAGTGGATAAATAATGTTGGAGACCCACAGGGTTTTATGGATGCAACAGTTAAAGCTGTAGAAAGATACTTAGCCTTTTTAAAGCGATCAAATATCTTTCATGATGGCTATACAGGGTCGAATCTGTTAGATATTGTTAGTGCACTTGAAAAAGGGCGAGTGTTATTGTTTAATACAAGCCTTACAAGCCAAAGAGAACAATTCCTCAGCACAACAATAATTGCGCGTACAATTTTTGAATTGCGTAAGGCAGTAAAATCTAGCAATGCACTCGATATTCTCAAGAAGCAGATTGCAACACGTGACATATCGGAATGTATCAGGAAAGATTTTTTGCAAAAAAACCTGATACAAGAATTCTACTTAAAAGATCAAAACACTGTAAAAGATACTTCAGAACTTGTTCCTATCCTTATAACAGTGGAAGAAGCACCCTCCATTCTCACACCAGATCTGATGCGATTTGAGGGTAATGTGTATAAGGCAATCTCTCGCCAAGGCAGAAAGTTTGGAATAGGTTTGGCGGTCATAAGCCAACAAGTTTCCTCGATAAATCCCTCCCTACTCAGCCAGTTGAACACACAAATCGTCTTAGCACTCGGAAATGCGGATGAAATACGATTCGCTATAAGAGCCGCCAGCAGAGATATTGCAGACTTTGAAAGTGAATTTAAGGTATTAGATCGTGGAGAAGCCGTTTTAACGGCAAGTTATCGAGATCTTCCTTTCGTTGTACGGGTACCTCTCTTCGACGATCGTTTTAAAAAGGATAGTATGAAATATACAACCATTAAGAGTGCTAAAGAACCGGAAATTATATTGTAATGAGGAATATCACAATGGTCAACTTCTTGCATGTTTCAGACACACATCTTGGGTGTACAGCTAGCGACGTCCGCCCTATGACAATAAAATATCTTAATATGAATTTCCACCCGATTGAATTTGATTTTGCAAGGGCCTATTGGAAGATTATTACATATGCACTTGAAAAAAAGGATGAAATTGATTTCATTGTTCATAGCGGCGATTTTTATCATTATCCATTTTTAAGACATCCTCATCCGCCTTCTGAGGCGTCTCGGAACATCGCGGTTAAAGGACTTAAAAGATTAGATCGTGCAGGTATTCCAACAATTATAATAGATGGAAATCATGGCATTTTTCATTCTCGAAGGACTTCAACAATACAAAGTTTTGAAGTACTAGAAAATGTGAAAGTCATTACATTTTGGGACGATTTAATAAACATCTTACAGGGGAACAAAAAGCCATTGATCTATGATCTTGAAGAAAAAGACTGTATAGTTCATTGTTTTCCATTCGTTAATAAAAAATATCTTGGTTCACTTAGCGAAGATGCTAAAGATGAGTATTTAAACTGGCTGAAAACTTACAGTACTTCACCTAAAGATGTAACAGAAATAGGCATAACTCATGGAATGAAACTAGATGAAACTTTGCCAGCAGAACTTCTTGACATGGATTTTGATTATTTAGCTGTTGGACACAATCATCATTTTGAAAAAATTAGTAAAAAAGCCTATAATGCAGGAGCAATAGAGCGTTGGCGTTTTGATGAAGCAGATCAGGAAAAAGTAATCTTAGAGGTCCAAGCAGAACATGGTGAATTACCTAAAGTGACACCTATCACTCTTGATTCGCGACCTATGCTTTCTAATATAATTGATGCTAATACTGATGATCCTCCTTCTGCTGTTGTTGAAAAAGTTCACAAATACCTCAACACACATAAATTAGCTACTGGATTTGACTTTGATTCAGCTTATCGCGTCAAAATTGGTGTGAAAGGCGATATGCCTCATACATTTTGGGCACGCTTCAATGCAGAACTATCTGAGTTATATAATGAAATGATTCGAAAGGATGATTATAATATACTTCAATTCTCGATAGGTAGAATATCCGATCCCATTACTGAAGACTTGGAACTTAAACCTGGAGAAGAAGTCGAGTATTTAATCGAAAATCCAGAAAAAGATTTTAGAAAATTCATTGAAAAGATATCACCTGAAGATTACGATATAGATCTACTAACAAAACTTTTTTCTGAAGCAGTAAAGCGAGTAGAAGACACATGAAAATTTTATCGATTGCAATAGAAAATTTTAAACCATTTTCACGGTTAGAATTACCAGGCAAAATGGCAAATGTATCAGAATTGCCAAATGGTCTATACACCATTAGAGGTCGAAATTCATCAGGAAAATCCAGCCTTATTGAAGCTATCTTATGGGGACTGTGGGGATCAAAGAGAGATTGTGGAGTAATTGACGAGTCAAAAGATCGATTAATAAAAAAAGATGCATCAAAATGTAAAGTACAATTAGATGTTCAAGTTGGGGATGCAAGATATCGAATAAAACGTGAAAAAATACGCGGCAAACCGACACTAGCCACTATTTCGGAATATAATCCAAAAAATCAGCTAATCAATCCAATTTCAGGTTCTAAAGCAGTTTGTAAGAAGTTAGAATCTATAATGAACTGTGCTGGGAAACAACTAGACAGTACATTTTTTGTCCGTCAAGGTGAAATTGATTATCTAGCAAATGTAAGTGGATCAGAACTTCGTAATAAGATTCAAGAACTATTTCAACTGGATCAATTTGATCTTATTAAAGAAGAACTGAAAGAAATGAAAGAAGAACATATAACTCTGCAACAAGATTTAGAGAGAGAAAAAAACAGAATTGAAGGAAAAAAGGAATTGCTGCCTGAACTTAAAAAGGATATTGAAAAATTAAATGAAGTTAAATTGAACTTAGAGCAAGCTATTCAACATTTAGATGATAAACTTGTTAAATATCCAGCAGTTGAGGATATCCAAAATATAGAAACATTACAAGAGCAAATTAGAAATGCTTCCAATCAAGTTGAAGGTTACTCAAAAGAAATTGCTATAATTAATGATATACTTAAAGATGATCTCAATGAATTAGAAAAGGAGAAAAACGCTCTTTCTAAAGATGAAAAAGAATTTCAAACCCTTGAAAAAAAGATGAAGAGTTTACCAACATTGGAAAGCGTCACCGCTTTGATAAATTTGATTAGCAAACGAGTAAATCTGACGGAGCAAATAAAAAGTTTGGAAGATGAATTTATCAAATCTAGTTCCGATTTTGAATTTCCTCAAACCTTAGAGCAGAGAATAGAATATGAAAAAACACTAATTGAAAAACTCCAAAATAATGAAGAGACAGCTCAGAAATCACTCAAAGAAATCGAACAAAAGATAAAGGATCTCCTGGGAACAACAAATACTAAAAGAGGTGTGATCTCCAGTTTAAAATCTAATATAGAGTTACTTAAAGAAAAGGGAGACTGTCCTACTTGTTTCACTCCATTCCATCAAGAAGAAGAATTGGATAAAGTTGTTCAGAGAATCGAAGAAAATGTCTTAAATTATACTAACGAAATCAATCGATTAGTAAAGCGTGTAAAAGAAAATGAAACTTCAATGCATGCCATAAAAGAAAACTTAGAGATTATTAGACAGAATTCTTCAAAAATTGAACACATTTCACAATGTTTAACACGCACTCAACAAGTAAACAATAAATTATCAAATGTTGAAACTGAAGTTTCTCGATTTTTGAAGTCATTTGAAGTTTCATCATATGAGGATTTATTAACTAAATATAATATTAGCGACATAAGTGAACTTAGTGAGAGTATTGGACGCATCAAAAATGAATTTGCGTCAAAAAAGGATCATTTGAAAGAAATTAATGCAGACATCGGTAGATTAACATTAAAGATACAGGAAAAGGAAGATAGAATTCAGAAACTTTTACAGGAACAGGAAATTATAGTAAATGTAAAATTAAAAAACGAAAACCAAAAACAGGATCTCTTGAATAAATTAGGTGTTAATACCATTAATGAGTTGTTAGAGAGATTCAACGCTACAAAGTTGCAAGAAATAATTACTGCTATTCAAGTTTTGTTTCAAGAGAAGAAAGAGAAACTTAATCAATACAATTCTCTTCAAGAAGATATTAATGAAGAAACTATTCGCTTAAATAAATTATTGGATGAAATAAATAAGTTAGACGACCTTGAAAAACAAATACGCCAAGAAGAATCAACTATTAAGCATCATGATGTCTTAATTAAACCATATTTAGAGCAATTTATCTCTCAAGAAGTTATTCAAAACAAACTTTTCAAATCATTACGTAGTGTTGTTTCGAAATATCTGCAACAATTTACCTACGGACAATACAAGATGAATGAAATCTTGATTACTAAGCATGGGAAGACTCATGGTGTATCAATAACACTTACCGATTTGATCGACGGACTTGAAAAAGATAAAGACATGCTTAGTGGCGGGGATAAGGCTGCACTTGGATTAGCATTACGTATGGGTATCTCAGAGTTGATGGGGCATATACGTCCCTTTCGCTCATCTGGTTTACATCCTATTTATTTTAAGACGATCATCTTAGATGAACCCCTTGGAAGCTTGGACACGGAAAGAAGAGAAGGCGTACTGAGTGCATTAATGAATAATAAGGCCTTCGAGCAAATCTTCCTTATCACACATACACAAACAATTAAAGACGCTGGCCACAAAATCACGGTTACTAGAGGAAAAGATAGAAGCATAGTTGATCTTCTACTTACAAACCAAGAAGATCTTAGTACACAATAGAATTGAAATGTAAAAGGATAAAACACTTTCTGATTTTAATCTAAGCATAATTGTAGGCGCATATTCATTTGTATTTCACTAGGTTTTTGCCTTGACCTTAAGCGAAAATAGACTGTGTAGGGTCAAAGGAAGTATATTCCTTTTAAAGGAATGCTTTATCAACAAAAATTTTTAAGACAAAAGGACTATGAAATTCTTAATGATATTTTATGGTGTAAGGGATAGTTCAATCAGATCTTTCTTATCACTCATACACAAACAGGTCAAGAACCGCGCCCTGAAGGACGAGGCTTGTGATGGTGGTAGCAATGCAAGTCTTGACTAGCCTCAGTTCGGAAGAAATACTTCAAGAACTACGCCTTGTGGGCTACAAGAATGTTGGGGATGCCTCCCTAGTCCCCTCCTCTTCGACAGAACCACTGAATGTCATGTCTCTCATCATAGAGAGGCTAAGCCTACTTGGCATTGGCGAAGGGAAACTCGACTCAGGCAGGGAGACCGCAATCGGTAGAATTCCTGTCGTTAGCAAAAACGGAATACCACTAATGCCATGCAGACCGACAAAGGCGAGGAAACTTCTCGAACAAGGAAAAGCCATCAAGAAACGCAATAAACTGGGCATATTCTATCTCCAATTAGAGTTCGATCCCAACGATCCCGTCACACAGCTACTAGCAATAGGTATAGATCCAGGCACGAAATTCGAGGGGTTTTCAGTCGTCGGAACAGAGGACACAATACTTAACCTGATGTCAAAAGCGGTAGACTGGGTAAAAAAGGCAGTAGCACAGCGTAAAGTTATGCGTAGAGCACGAAGATACAGGAAAACCCGCCGAAGAAAATGCAAAGAAAATAGACGGCATAACGAAACGTTTCTGCCTCCCTCAACAAAGGCGCGGTGGGACGCAAAGTTACGACTTGTCCGTCAGTTGTGTAAAATCCTGCCCTTACAATACGCAGTGAGCGAGGATGTTAAGGCAACAACACGAAAAAATCAGCGAGGCTGGAATCGCAATTTCAGTCCGCTGGAAGTCGGCAAACACTATTTTTATGCAGAACTAGAAAAATTAGGGCTCATCGTCATCACCATGCAAGGCCACGAAACCAAACACTTACGGGAGGCATTTGGACTGAAGAAATCACCAAACAAATCAAAGGTGGCGTTTGAGACGCATTGTGTGGATGCCTGGGTACTGGCCGCTGCCATTACAGGCGCGAAATCTCCTACTACCACCAGTCTCTATTATGTAGAACCGATACGATTTCATCGAAGGGCATTACACAGGCTGCAGTTTTCGAAGGGCGGCATACGAAAGAGGTACGGCGGTACCATCTCACTAGGACTCAAACGCGGCACCTTAATATGCCACAAAACCCATGGTTTATGTTATGTGGGCGGAAATCTGAACAATCGGTTAAGTTTACATTGTGTGAGAACTGGAAAGAGACTCACACAAAGCGGCAAAAAAGAAGATTGTCATATCCTCACAAGGATATCCTTTAGAACGCAATTTCTCTCCCCGGTAAACAGGGGAGTTTCCTTGCGGTGATTCTATGAAGGACCTAGCCATTCAATCAAGGTTAGAAGAACAAAAGATACAAGTATTGCTGACCTTCAATTTGCAACGGAAGAAAGCAGAAGGGCTGAGGACGTTCTCTAAGTGAACTTAATTTAATTAACTGTGGTTATACGAATTTTAGCCTATCTCACTAATAACACATCTCGAAAAGATTTTCACCTAAAGAGGCATGCAGTGGATGTTTAATGCATGTTGCAAAAGGACAAAAATTACAATAACGCCCTGGTACTTGTTCAGCATTATTATCGTCTAAAACGATTTTTACGCGTTCATTCATTTCTTTTCGTATGTCTGAAAGATCAGGGAATGTTTTTGTTATAAATCGACCTACTTTGTACTCATATACAATATATTTGAAAGTTTTT
>JAEOSO010000096.1 GCA_016840315.1 Candidatus Borrarchaeota archaeon
CTGACAATAAACACACCTCATATTGCAGTTACCAAAGAATATCGTACCTGATCCCCTGCTTCCCGATATAACAGGTTCTTCCCCCTGGTGAGCACAGACCGCCGATACTATGGGGAGATGACCCGAATGGCAAAAACCCAGCTCATTCTGTAACCGATTGACATGGCATTCCCTGGGGCAGATATCGCACGAGGCTAACCGTTCTTCAAGTGCATTAGCACGGCACTCTAATTCGCCAGAGTTAAATAAGGCAATATAGCTTGGTTCCATCGACACTATAGGCATCATTAGCAATACTGGCATAACTCGTTGATAGGCACCTTTAATTTTACCATAGCCGCTTTTCATGTAAAATTCATTAAATATGAACGCCCTTTGTCAAGAAGGAATCTATAGAAACTATAAGCGACTGCAGGATGGTGTCAGGGAAATGTACACTAGTTATGAAACGCAGCCCATGCTAAGGTAACAAACCGTCATTTAGTGCAATGTCATGCGTTAAGATGGATTAAACACTAGGGCAGCAATAACAAGCACTAGTTGAGGTAAAGTATGGGAGTTAAATAGATAGTATTTTGCTAAAGGAAATTAATAGGAGAACTACCAATTCTGTATTTCTTATAGATCAAATACAAGAATGAGGAAATTGTATCTAATACACACGAGGCAATGGCTTCCTCATAGTTAGTCTCCCACTTTGAATCGCCATACCTTGTCATGAACCGAGGATTTACATTGACCTTCTTCTTTCCCCTAGTCCAACCAACTAGCCATCCCTCCAACACTTCCTGCTCAATTTCGCTAAGCGCCTTTTCCGGGATAGATAGATCTTCCGAGATATCCACAATGCGTTGCGCTCTTTTTCGGTTTCTTCTTTCGTATCTGCGTCTCTCGAATGAGTCAGAAAAGAAGTCGCTCCCTTGCTCTAATTGAAAGATGTCACTGCGTCCATATGTGAAAATCTTGAAACCTTCGTATTTTAAGAGCAATTCTTCAATAAGAGATGCTTGTTTCTCGATAAATTCAAAACTGTGAGCCATGCAGTTGTAGTTAAAGAGTTTCTTTTTAAAGAGGCTGCAAGGCTGCTCACAAAAATGACAGGGAATGACAAACACACTAGTCTTTATTGACAGACCTTCTCTAACTCCCTGCCAAACTACATTTGAAAAGATACACGGAAAGTTAAAGAATCTCGCAGCACCCCCTGTGGGGTATGGTACGTGCATATACTCGACATCCATAACCATAAAGCGAGAGTTTTTTAAGGACTGGAAGTCTATATATTTGTGGATTTTATTTACAGTCTCAAAAACATGTCGTTCTTTGTCCCTTTTGATAGTCATTGTAAGACTATTTAAGTTAGCCTGGATTTCTTGTTCGTTGTCTAGGCATAGTTTGGGAGTGGTTGTAAAGCTAAACGATGAAAAGGAATCTCTTTTCACTAACAACAGTAAAAGTCGGGCAAATTCATATATTAGTCTCTTTCTTATGTAGTAGTGTGCCTGTTCCTCGAAACGAAAACCAAATTCCTTATTATCAAGATTCATCTCTTCAATTAATTCGCGGCCAGCTGAATACCATAGTTCGCCGGATAAACTCTCCAGTTGCTTAGAACCATGTACTCCTTTTAAGAAATGTTCTGGTGTATCTATATACATGAAGTATCTGGACGGCAGAAATTCCCCTTTCATATAATGGAGCCCAATTTGTGGCTCTACTCGCTCACTAATGTAACTAGTTTTTTCAAAACACCATAGTTCTAACTCGCTATAGCGTCTAAAGGTACCTATCATCCGTTTTTCAAAATTCGGATCGTAACAATCGTCTGGTAATCCGAAAATCGAGCAGTATTGTGGCGTTTTCTCGTTCACTTCATATCTACGGTTTGAGATGGTCACAAACGTTCTAGAGCACCCACCCAGTGTTCCAATGTGTTCCTTCACGATGGGCATTGGGTGTCCCTTCGCATTGGGATTGTATTGATTGTAACGAATAGGAAAACACTTTGCTGGATGTGCTTCCCACACCATTCTGACGCGACGGCTATGTGGAGCACTAAGAATTGCCCAAACTAGAGGAATATTTTCTACGGGCTCATTGGTAAATGGTCGCCCTTTCCATGGCCAATCCCGAGCTTTGAAGTAGTCCAATATAATAACAATCCCAATACGGTTCTTAAAAAGAAAATCAGCAGCTATCGATGGGGAGAATATCTCTTGAAGTTCTGAAAAGGATCGTTCTGATTCCTCTAACTCGCTCTCTTCCATTTGATGAAGCTACCTATATGAGTTCTAATCCAAGCTTTCCCTGCCCAAATTGACCAGGACTTATCCCCTGAGATTGCATAGATGGAGAAAGAAGCTGTCTCGAATTACATATTGGCTTTTCTGAGCGCAGGTAATTACAAGGTTTGCATTCCTCACAATAGCAATCTCTTAAACTCAATGCGAAATAGTAGCCTAATGAAAAGAAAGCACGATGAATAGTCCTTAATGCCATATTATATCTATACTTTTTCTTATCGTTCTTCTTCCACTTCCACAAAACACCGAGACTCCATAGGCCTATGTCTATCTTCTCCGAATATGGAGGGCAAGAAAAGTTAGTTCCGTAGTGCTTACAAGTTTCACAGGGGGAATCTTCTTTACAAATCTTAGCTAGCGAAATCAGTTGGACAGTATCATACATTTGAGGATATTCGATCAAAAGTCTAGAGCACATTTCCAAAGCCTGTTCTTTTGAGGGATGAATTAGCCTCTGTAGTGATTCGACATTATTGAAATAGATGCCAGACAACTCGTCTTCATTAGTCAGAATACATCCGCATCTGTTAATGCTTCCGTTATTGGGCATCTGAAAATCAAACCCGGCGCGATGCATAGTCTTTTGGCAGTCTATACACACAGCTTCCATGCTTACTTGCTTGGATTCGGGCTTTTTACACACTTCATTGCATGTTAATGAGCATTCCCTGCATTGCCTACACGGTCCGCCGGACAATAACAATTGGCTCATATCATTAGAATTCAATATATTTCCTATTTGATTACATATTCTCTGGATTTCATATTCCTTATGCTGGTTTAAAGCCTTAATCTTGTATCTGCTATACCCATTATCCACTTTGTAGGTTGTGGCAAATAGTATAGCCCACCGATATTTATGTTTCTGTATCCTATCCAAGACTGTTAAAGACTCTGGTGGACAGGAATATTTCCTGTTATAGTTCTTACATCCGAATTTGCACATATATTTTGCCCGCTGATCGAATTCTAACATCTCAGCGGGCACAGTCCTCATAAAAGCCAAAGAGCTTTGGTGAAAGTAGTTTCTTAGACTTTGTATAACGCCCATTCTACGTACCTACAGAACACTCCTAAAACACTGCGGGTCAGGTGCAGCCAATAGCAACTCTTCCAGCTTAGAGTTATCTCCCCTGAGCCTTCGGGCTAGTAGCCTTTGGGCTACACATTTCCCCCGGCAATTTTCAAGATACTTGCAGCTGCGGCATGGCTCTTTAATCGTCTTATACTCTTGGTTTATGAAATCCCTGAAAACATGGAAATTATGAGAATTCCAGATATCTTCGAGAGTTGCTGTGTGTATATTCCCAGCCGAGAATTCCTCAAGATTTTTCCATGCCGGACACATACTAACATCACCACTGGGAAGAATCAATGGTGCATCAAGTCCGCCTCTACAATAATGCGTCTCTTCTTTGTCATAAAGCTTCTCATAACCTGTAAGGAAAAGAAAATTGATTGGGTGCCCCACTCTAACATCGATTTCCATTTTCTCGCTTTGCGTTTTTATTAATATACGTTTTATGCTTTCGTTAATACCAGCAAATTCTTTCCTCGTATTGTATAAGTAACGGTCTTTACCTCTTCCTTGTGGCACGAACCGAAGAAAGCAAATCTCATTAAATCGTTTGCCGCAACAATACTCAAAGATCTCTGAAATAAATTCATAATTAACTTTAAACGGTACTATATGGGCACCCACATATAGGCCTACAGATAGAATGTTATCTATAGACTCTTCGATGAGTTCATGTGAGCCAGGTACTCTATTTATTCTTTCTACCAATACTTTGTTGTGACCTTGTATATTCAAGAATAACTTAGGATTGTCTTTCTGTAGATGTAACTTTTTAAGGAAATCAGTTGATAGAGGTACTCTAATTCCATCATGATCTAGAGTTATTCCTGACGTATAAATAAGGATTCTGAACTCTTTATCTGCAAGGAAATCATATAGTTCTAAAAAGTAGGGATAAAGAAACGTTTCTCCGCCAGATAGTGAAATGGCGTTTACTCCGAATTTGTCTTTCGCCTCAATAATTATTTGCTGCAGTCTATCTAGGTTAATATGCTCATCCTTTGCTAAATCAGCGCTACTGCTGCAATAGACACAATCGAGTGGACATTTATGGGTTAACTCAACACTCAGTTCATCGAAAGATAATTCAGTGTTTGCCTTCTTCGCGTGTTTCATCTTAAGCTCACCGCTTGGGTTGCACACCACGGTTTCCAGGCGATTATGTAATCAATCTGCCTTATGGGATTCCAACCACTCTTTATCTTGTTGCTGCTTTGCTGGGTCAATATCCTCATCATCCACTCGAATAAACATTTCCCTGGCAGTATTACCGCAATTGGGACATTTTGAAACGAGATGCAGCGATTTTTTGCCCGGCAGCGTGTGGTTACATTTTGTACATCGTATTGCCATTCGAGCACCTCCTATTTGAGGTAAATCTTGGGGATTCCACAGAGGTAATTTCTTGAATAGACATTGCTGTTATATATCTTGTTTAATACGAAAAACATGTTTGCATTCCGGTGTTCTTCATTGTATTTGGCAAACTCACGATAAATACGACATTTAGATTGTTTCGCACAAGCGAGGCAATTTTTCTCCCATCCCCTCATTCCTTGACTATCTTTAAGTAACTCCATCAGTCGAATAGTTTCAGAACTGTATACCTCACTAATATTTTTATGATTCTGGATTTCACCGAGTAGCCTGACCAGTAACTCTGCCCATTCATTACTCCTCCACGATGCCTGATAACCTTGACGAAGTCGAGGGCCATCATACTTCACTGCTCCTTTCGTAATAAGATAAGGATCAGCTTCTATCCCCCAAACAAACCCATTGTTGTTAAACATATTAGTTTCTTGATAAAAGGCCCGCAGAACACGGTAAAAGCCTATTATATCCTTGTTGTCTGTTCGGAAAATAACGTACTTTTCGTGGTTCCCCGGTCTTTTTATGAGCTCTCTTACCCCAAGACGGTTACAAATACTATTGTAAGAGTGATCCTCAAACATAGGGAATTCAAAATGAATCTTATTACCGGGGCATGGAAGTAAGAACATATTTCGGTAAGCAATATCATTTGATAGTCTGAGAAAGCAACCCTCTGGTACAGGTGGAGACGAGTAATAATAAAAAAGGACTATATCTCTATCCACGATGTCCGCTCCATTTGTTAGAATTCTACTGCTCAATCAATTTACTGTCAACGGCATTCGTATTTAGGAAAATTCGCCCGGAGACAGTGAGCTTGAAATCTACCATAAATACTGCTAATGTCTTAGACAGTTGGAGGTACACATGTCAGTAGCAACTATAGGGAGACTCGGTTATTGAGTCAAAATACACATGCAAACCTGCGTTTTGAGTACGCATGGCGTTGGTTTACTTTCCATGCGAAACAGCGTGTATCCATATTCAACTTCTTTCTGATTGGCATGGGAATTCTAGCAAATGCATATGTCTTTCTCTTAACGGGACATATCAATGAAGCAGCTGGCACCTTGGCAATCTTTGGAGCCCTCATGTCCGCATTGTTTGTGCTACTTGATCGTCGAAACC
>JAEOSO010000097.1 GCA_016840315.1 Candidatus Borrarchaeota archaeon
AACGAGAAAAAATGTGGTTTGCCAGAAAATCTGTTTTGGTTACTCTGGTTCGCGACCAGCCAACAATACTTATTGGAGATGTAATACTTCCTCCGTCCAAATTACCCGATCTTATTCGTATTATGCAAGATGCTGGGAAAAAATATGGAATAAAAGTCTACATCATTGCCCATGCAGCAGATGGGAATGCTCATTATTTAATTCCTTATAATATAAACGATGAAGATGAATTAAGACGTTTGGAAGCCTTAGAGGATGAAATTGTACATGAGACAATCGAACTAGGTGGATCTGTCTCTGGGGAACATGGTATAGGTCAACATAGAATGAAGTACATGAAAAGCGAGCACGGGGAGAGTCTCGAAGTTATGCGTGCAATTAAACAGTTATTCGATCCTAACAACATTCTATGCCCAGGAACCGTTTTTCCTGAATAGGAAAAGGAATTTATATGTCAGAAGTTTCGTTTAAAAATCTGATAAAGGTAAAAGAAAGCCTAGATACATGCTTCAAGTGCAGCTTGTGTAAAGGTAACTGTCCTGTAAGCGAGCAGATATTTTGGGCGACCTTTTCACCAAGGGGCAAAATGTTGATTCTGAGAAGTCTGTTAAGAGGACAAGGAACCCTAACAGATCGGGTAAGGGATAGTTTATACACTTGTACTCTTTGCGGAAACTGCGACAACACGTGTATAGCTGGAATAAGTGTTACAGATGTTTTAGCTGCTGGTAGACGTGACCTTTATGAGGCACGAAAAGCACCAGAGAGCGTTAATTCTCTTATAAGTACCATAAAAGAGAGTGGTAACGTTTTTGACCTCACAAAAGAAGATATGGATATATTAGGTCTAAACCCGCGCATGAAATTCTCAGAAAATGCAGATCTGCTCTTTTTCAAAGGATGTTATGCTACTTATCACTCTATACCGAATGAAAGTACCATGCGCTCATTCAATCTCTTAAAAACACTAAATGTCGATTTTACAATCCTTGAGGCAGAGGAATGCTGTGGATCACCTGCATACCTCCTTGGCGACATGGACACAACAAAACGCTTCTGCGAGTATAATGTTTCAAAGATCGAAGAAACAGGTGCTAGCAGAGTAGTAACTGCGTGTCCAGGTTGTTATCGAGTACTAAAACAAGTATATCCGCAATTAGTAGGAACGCTTAATTTTGAAGTGATTCACATCACTGAATTACTCGCAGAATATATCGATGAAGATAGACTTGTTTTCAAAAAGACTGGAAACGATAAACTTGATGTTCTCTATCACGACCCATGTGAGCTTGGTCGCCATTGTGGAGTATACGACGCGCCACGAAAAATTCTAGAATCCATCCCAGAAATCCATTTGGAAGAGTTTGATAAAAATAGAGATGAAGCAAAATGCTGTGGCGGTGGAGGAGGTCTTACAATAAGTAATCCAAATCTGGCAAACCAAATAGCGCAGTTAAGATTGCAAGAAGCGGAAGAAAAAAACATTCCAACAGTTGTTACAGCATGTCCGGCGTGCCAATTAAACTTTTCAGCCTCAAAAGATAAATATAACATGAAAGTAAAGATTTTGGACATTAATCAATTAGTGGGTAGTGTTAAAGGCTTATAATAAGTGGACGTGATTATATTAAGCCCTCTAGAAAACGTAATCATCGAAAAGTTAGCAGAAATTGTTGGTGAGCAGTTTATATCGACTGATGATGCGGATCTTGTAAGTTATTCGAGTGACTTTATGATAGATGTATTTCTAAAACCAGATGTGGTGATTCTTCCAGAGAATACCCCTCAAATAGCAGCCATTGTAAAATTAGCGAACGAGAATAGCATAGCTATTACTCCACGAGGGGCAGGCACCGCCACACATGGTGGCAGTATTGCACAAGGAGGTATTTTACTCGATTTAACGCGCATGAACAAAATCAAGGAATTGGATCCAATAAGTATGATTGCCACAGTCGAACCAGGAGTCGTATATGAAGATCTTAACAGAATTACAGGGAAATCAGGGTTATGGTTTCCAATTGAGCCACCTTCTGGAGCTGTTTGCACAGCAGGCGGAATGGTGGGAAACAATGCAAGCGGTTTAATGGCGCTTAAATATGGAACGACAAAGGACTATGTCTTAGCACTGGAAGTAGTTCTAGCTGACGGTTCTATTATAAAAACAGGAAAATCAGTCTTAAAATCAAGTTCAGGCTATGACTTGGTTCATCTCTTTGTGGGCTCGGAAGGAACCCTGGGAATTATAACTGAGATAACCTTACGCTTAATCCCAAAACCAATGCATTTATCAACCGCTTTTGCGTCATTTCCAAGTCTCAATGGCCTTAATGACGCAATGAATGCTATTTACGAAATACGAAGAGTTTTAACTCCTGCAGGAATTGAACTAATAGATTTGCAAACACAAAAGGCCATTAATGAAGTAGAGAAAGAAAAACTTGTTCCTGAAGTTGAAATACTCGTTATTTTTGAAATACACGAGTTCTCTGCAGCAGGCCTAGAAGATCAGAAAGATTTAATTGAGGGGGTAGCACGAAAACACAATTGTAATGAGATTCATTGGGCCAAGGACGATGAAGAAAGAGACCGGATGTGGAAAGCAAGAAAAGCAGCTACTGTTGTCTCAGTACGGTCGAGAACCTCTACCTTACTTGGCGATCTAATTGTACCCATTAAACATGTTCCCGCTATTATTCGTTTCATTCAAGAAGTGGCAAGAGAAAAAGATCTTTTGATTTCAATCGTTGGTCATGCTGCAGATGGGAATATTCACTATTTGATTCCCTTCAATCAAAATGAATCAAAAAAAGCCTTTGACGCGGGGGATGCAATCGTCTATAAAACAATCGAACTCGGTGGTTCGATAACTGCAGAACATGGTGTTGGCCTTGAAAAAATAAAGTATATGGAATTAGAACATGGTGAGAGTTTGAGCCTTATGAGGGCAATTAAAAAGATCCTAGACCCTAAGGGAATTATGAATCCCGGGAAAATATTCCCTGCAGAGAAGCAATAATAGAGGAATTAACTTGAATAACGAAAAACAGTTTCCAAACTTGAGTAACATGCGCGATAGAATAATCGAATGTGTAAAATGCGCTTTTTGTAAAGCAGACTGTGTAATTTCAAAAGAGCTTCTTTGGGAATCAGCATCACCTCGAGGAAAAATGCTTCTTTTAAGGGGTCTCCTCGATGGTTTTGGGACATTAACAGAAAAAACAATAAAATCTCTTTATAACTGCACATTTTGTGGTGAATGTGTGAAGGACTGCCTTGCAGGCATTTCACTTGAAGATGTGTTTTTAGCCATAAGAAAGGATCTTTTTAATCTTAGCCAAGAAAATAAACTCTCTGAGAGCGCTATAATTCACAAAGTTGATATGCTTTGCCAAAGACTGCAAGAAAACTACAATCCACTTGGAAATCTACCAGAAGAAAGGACTATTTGGGAACTTGGACAGGACATAAAGTTGCCAAGAACTGCTGAAATAGTCTATTTTGTTGGATGTATGCCTGCCTATTATCGGAAAAGCGCACGTACAACGTCACAAATATTAAAAGCGTTAAATGCTAATTTTACTACACTTGGATCAAGTGAACGATGCTGTGGAAGTCTTTCATTTTTCTTAGGAGACGAAAAAACTACCAAAGAATTGGCACATTATAATATTACAAGAATAAAGGAATCAGGTGCTAAAAAAGTCGTTACATCGTGTCCAGGATGTTTTAGCATGCTAAAACGCGAATACCCAAAGATATTGGGCAAAAAATCAGAATTTGAAGTAATGCATATCTCAGAACTGTTGATAGAATTTCTTGAAAAAGATCAACTACATTGTAAGTCAGAATTGAATCTTTCCGTAATGTATCACGATCCTTGTGAATTGACTCATTTTGATATATATGAGCAGCCAAGAAGGATTTTAAAAGAAATTCCAGGCATTAAATTATTGGAAAATTCAGAAAATGCAACACCTACCTGTTGTGGAGGCGGAGGTGGACTGATGTCCTTAGATGTAAATCTATCAACAAAAATAGCAAAACGAAGATTAGAAACCGCATTAGACCTAGGAGCTGAAGCATTAATTACGTGTTGTCCTGCATGTATTGCAGCATTCACCTCTGCTGCAATGGAATATAATATGCCTATAAAAATTATAGACTTACTAGATCTTGTGTTGCAGTCTCTAGAAAACAAAATTGAAAATTAGATATTCCAATGGGACTCAAGAGTAGTTTGATGATTTTTTCTGCTATCTGCTGTTAAATTAGTCCAGACCATTAAATTTGTTTGAAGTTGATTCCCGTTACTGCAGTGGCATTCAACAACTTGATGGAACAAGGGTTCTATCATTTCTCCAGTCTTTGCTGAGACCTCAACATAACCATGGATATTTTTTGAATCGCAAAATGCATTAATTTTTTCTATGGGTACGTTTCGTTTAAGATCTGATTTGGAGCCGACCAAAAGAACCTCTGACTTATGCATATTTCCATTATCTATCAAATCATGGTAAAGTTCGATATTCAAAAAAGTCTGCATATCCGTTACATCGAACGTTAGTAGGACTACATCTGGCTTTATTCGGTTAACATCATCTAGCATGAAACGAAAACGCTCTTGGCCTCCAAAATCGTATAAGAATAGGGTATATTCCTGATTCTCTTGTGTCCGCACTTTTTTGGTCTCACAGTTCATAAAAACCGTAAGAGGGATATTCTCTTTGAATTCATCCCTAATGTACCGTTGAAGTAAGGACGTTTTCCCAACTCCTCCATCACCCACTAAACATACTTTGATATACTTCTTAGATGCCATTTTTTGCATCCCAAAGTTTTGTCGGAAAAACGTTGTCTAACAGTTCACTAGTTCAAATATATAAAACTGAAGGGTGTAGCTCAACATTCAGAGGTGATAGATGAAGAAAATTCTTATACATTAGTGCTCAAATGTACAAATAAAAAAATTGAATTTTTCCAAATTTCTTGGAAAGTATCCTTTCTAAGTGACTCTTTCCATTTTCAGTATTGTTTGAAGAAAAAAAACCATTTCTGATATAACGGATTACTTTTTCTGGTTTCCGGGAGCGAAAAGAATTTAAAAGAAAACAAAGTTATATTCGTAAAACAATTTTTCAAAAAACGGAGTTCTATTTGTATATCTAGCCAATATTACGCATATAAATAAATATCAGGTGATTTTATGAGTCCTTCAAGTGTTGTAAGAAAATCAATAACTATCCCCGCCGATCTTTATGAAAAATTAATCGACTTCAAAGATGAAAATGAAATCTTTTCTCATTTTTGCACACGTATCTTCGAATTGTTTTTAGAACGAAGTCATATGGCCATGTACGATCGTATAGGCATTTCGAGAGCAACCTTCAATAAACTAATTGAAGTGTATCCTAAAGAAAAAATCATGGAACTTGTCCAGTCGCTGGAAACTGGTTTAGAAAAATCATTGGGCAAAAAAATCAAGAGCGTAGATTTAGAAAGGGAAATAGCGCCATATCTAAAAAAGGTTTTAGTTGATATCAACAATATTTTCACGACCCTCTCTTTTAATTTCTTAGAGGGACAAAAAGAATTTCAACTAATGCTTACTCATAAATCGACAGACGAGTACGCCGACTTTTGGGCAGATTATCTTACAGGTTTCTTTAACGACAGAGGCTACAGCGTTGCTGAACAAGAGAAGAAGAAAGGATACCTTTATATCCATTTCAATAAAGGGAAATAACCTCTTCTTCAATTTCCCCTCTACTTTTATTGATATCAAGAATTTTT
>JAEOSO010000024.1 GCA_016840315.1 Candidatus Borrarchaeota archaeon
CAATACGGCTGTGAGCGCATATGTATATGCCTGTTTTTGGCTTTTCATAGGAAGGAATTACTTTTTAGTTTAATATAGATTTGCGAAAGTTGCCAAAACAAAAAACGGTGAGAACAAATTATCCAAGATTAGTTCGATCATAGCTCCACCTCAAGGAAGTTCCTACATTAGGGTGGGGAGGGGGGGAGGAATCTGATGAAGAAATCAAGAAGATTTTTGAAACATTTTATGATGTTCAATACATCACTGCCAGAAGCAACAAAAGGTTGGCAAGGCATTGTATTCCGAAAAAATTCTCCAAGCGATTTAAAATGCAAGAAGGTGTTAAGATTGAGCATGGAATACAAAAACTAAGCTTGAACAGTTTTTTACTTATCAATCCGATGATTCCCTATTAAGAGCGAGGAGAAAAAACTTAGGTAAAACAAAGGATTAAGCCCTACAGAATCTTTTTCGCTTCTTCGACACATTTCTTCAGTTTTGAAATCGAAATACCAGTCTCTTGCGAAAGTTCATCTAAGTTTTCTGCATTAACAAGATCTTCAATAGAGGTACAACCTGCTGCTATTAGTTTTTCCGCTGTCTTTTGACCAACTCCTGGAAGATCAGTGAGTTCCAATTCAAGATCTAAATCGAGATCTTCAGGGATTAACTCTAGTTCTTCTTCTACTGTTACTTTTTTCCGCTTCTTCTTCTTTGGTTTTTCCTCTACAACAATCATATCTAATTCTGCCTCTAAGTCCTTCTCTAAAGATGGTTCAACTAAGTCTAACTCTGCTTCTATTAATTCTTCTTCGGGAATCTCTTCTGCTATGCCTTTCCATTCTGCGCTGTATATTACAACAATACCGGTTGGAAGGAGTTTGAAATTCACCAATAGCGTCGCATCTTCATCGAATTCATGTTCAGCTATATATCCCCTTCGATTTCGAATGCCAGTCGGGTAAGAAAGTTCATAATATACTGGATAAATCTGTCCTTCTTGGATGGTTCGTTTGATTTTTCGCTTGGAGATACCATATTCAGCAAATTCTTGAAAAAGTCGCTTGCCTGGAAACTTCATTTGTCCTGTTTTGACTAAGGTTCTAATTAGTTTGTCTTGCTGTCTTGAAAGCCTGGACTCATATGAACTCAATCTGTTGTTGCCTCCTAGAAACAAAAATGATTTTTCCTATCATAAATTTGGCAGAGCACCAACGGATTTAGTCGTTGGATGAATGCGAATACATTAAAATAGTGTGGGTTTATAATTCTTGTGTAAGAAGATCCTCCATCTAATTGGGGGACCGTTCATAAATCTTTTCAATCAACTTTTGTGTTTATTAGGCTTGTTCTCGCTTGATAAAAAAATAGTAAAAGGGCATTAATAGATCCCTCGTTGCTTTACACAGTGCAAACCGATTTAAATCGCTTTAATCACGAATTTATATCAAATATTCAAATACCTATGTATAATTCAAAATTTTAATCGTCCTTATAGCTGATGTACTAGAAATAGTCCTAATCAGAAGAGCTAATACTCATGTAAAACTGAAAAATAACCGAAAAAAGTTCATCTTTTTCTACATTTCCCACTATCCTTGTGACATCTGGAAATATTAGAGTAGGGCACGCAAGTATATGATATTCCTCGGCCAGGTGAGGTTCTTTCGTAACATCTATTTCACGAATCTTTAAGTCTAGTTTTGTTTCTTCTACAATCTCTTTGATATGACGCTCAACGACGTGACAAAATAGACAATGAGGAGATGTAAAATAGAGAATTTCAGTGTTTTTGACAACATTCATGTACCCTTCAGACCGCCTAGAAGTTCGATGTGCTATCATCTCGTTCATTTTATTTTACTATTTCGATTCCATCACATTAACTCTAACCCAAGATAGCTATAAAAGGAAGTTTTTAAACCAGCAAAAAACTCCTATAAGAGAGTTTATATAGGAGAAATAGCATTTACTCTTATAATGAACCAAACCACTAATGATGAGGTTTTATCATGTCAGAGGAAGTAACGATCGCAAAAATGGTCACTCTAGAGCCTGATGCTCCAATAGAAATTCCAAAACTGTTTCTTGAGGCACTCCAAACAAGGGACAGTAAAAGTGCTGTTATGATCTTAGCTCCTTCAACTCGGATTATAAGAATAATACCGACTACGGGCAGTGAAGTCGTCAAAATCGCTATTGAGATTGGCGAACTTACCCCAGACTTCTTGAAGGACATGGGTTCCGTTTTCGCTCGCAACAAAATCAAAACACTCTACTCGACTGGGTTATGCTTCACCCGTGATAAATGTGTCTACGAGGGCTACATTGACAAAGCGGAAATTACTGTTGACATCGCACAATTGCAGACGGACATAAGTCAGTTAGAAGGCGTTAACAACGTTGATATCGTTGAGTTAAAAGCAAAGTGAGAGGAGTCTCATTGAGGGAAAGATGTGTCCCCAGCTAAAGAAAAACGTATGAGTCTCCTTATGCATCCGTTAAGAAGGAATATCTATAAGCTAATTTGTGAAAGCCCAGGAGCCTATTTTTTTCAATTAGCCAGTGAATTATCCGCGGCTCATGGTACACTTTCATGGCATCTTAAGATGTTGGGGAGGGCAGGGTTAATACAAACAATGAAGTTCGGAGGAAAACGCATTTATTATCCTAAAGTCCTAAGATCTGCTCAAGTGGAGACTGCATATGTAGCATTGAAGAGTAAGACCGCACGAAAAATCTTTTCCTACATTCTAAACAACGAGGGATGCCACCAACTTGCAATTGCCGAAAGCCTAAAGATCCATCACGACACGGTAAGATGGCACGCCTCAAAGTTAAGAAAAGCAGGGCTTATTGATGTAATGAGGGAAGGGCGCCGCATACGATATTATGTTGGAGATATGGGACAAAAAATTGTCGAAGGGTCGCTTAATCTGATTACAGAAAGTTTTATCAGATTTCTTTGCGACAAATTAGAAGAAGATTGTTTGCATCCCGAAGTAATCGAAAAAGACAGGGGTCATGTCATAATTCGAATTCAATGTCCTAGGTCGCAAGATATAGAATTGGCAATTAATCTAGAAACATGGTCATTTACCGAAGAAGAAGAAGAGGAAGAAGAAGAAGAAGTAGAGACACTCGTGCCTCGATAAGCACACATATATACTAAAAGGTCTTTTTGAAGAAGAAAGTACTTTTGTACAATAGCGCTATTGGACGAGTAAACAGTGCCAGGGATACTTCGAAAGTTTGTGTGGCTCATAATAAGTAGCCTTATCTTTTTTGTTTTTTTGGCTGTGATTTTGGGATTTGTATACGGTGTTGGAATTCTGTTCTTTACTCCTGAAGGGCAAGTTATAGTGAATATTGTGCCGAGTGGTTTCTTATTTTATATTTTCTATTACGTCGGCTTCATAGTTTTTGATATAGGCTGGTTATTACAAGCGGGTTCCATATCCATTGGACTTATCTTTATCTTATGCTGTATTATTTACTTGATTTCTTTGGTTCTTTTGTTTTTTAGACCAACCACCAATTTCTTTTCAAAACTAAAAACACTAATTCAACAAGCAACTCTAGAGCCTTGTGAAGAAAACGGCTTACTTTCAATATTAATATTTCTCGGTGTGAACTATATCTTCATCTACATATCGATAATTATAGTTACATTTATAGGACTTCCTTTAGGCGGTCCAACCACGATTACTTTGCTATTTATCATTGAGGGTGTTCTAGCTGCAGTATTGGAAGAATTCTGGTTTAGACTTGTATTGATTGGCCCATGGCTGGGAATAGGCTATTGCTATTTCTTACGAAAGTATAGTATCCCAGAAAGTTATGGGAAAACGTTCCTAGCAGCATTGATTAATCCAGATCATGCACGAAAACTATCAGGGAAATATGCCGGATTATATCGCTTTGAGATTTTCTTACTCATTGCTTCTGCTGCATATTTTGGCATTCTTCACGTTATAGGGATGTGGGAAATTGGATTCTTACCTGTGGCTATAATTGGTGGAGTGTTCCTCGCATACAGCTACCTGAAATATGGAATAAAAGGCAGTCTCTTTTTTCACTGGACATTTAATTTCATTCAAACAATCGCGGCTGTTACTATCCAGGAAGGTATAATTATTGGATTTGGTATTCTTCTAATCTATCCTGCATGGTTAATTCTGGGCGTCGTAGGAATTGTTTTGGGACTGATTTATACACGAAAATAAGATTAATCAAGAGCAATCTTCTTATATACTGCAATATCGTAAGGATGCCAACTACCGCCACCTAAGATGTATACGCATTCTACGTTATCGGGGATAGTGATATCATACCAAATGACAGAGTGTTGTGTTGCATGAAGATACATTTCAATTAATATATCAGATTGTATCGTCGTCGAGTCAACAACAATGTAAATAGTTTGCTCATAGGACGTCTCAAGAACGTCTTGAATCGCTATTTTTTTGAGATCAAGTGCTGTTCGATCCGAATATCTTTCAATAAGAGTAGGAAAGTTCGAAAATATAATTGAATCTGGCGTTGTATGTAACTGCAGCCATTGCCCAGTTTTTTCAAAGGCTTTAATTTGGGCTTCATACTGCTCGTCTATGATAATATCTTTAGCTACTAAAAGGGAATTAACCGTAGTTATTAATAAAACAACTAAAACGACTAATTGTTGAAATTGTTTGCTTGTAATCTTAAGTAAAAAGACGACAATAGTTTTCTGATATAGTGCGGCTAATAACTGTTCAAGTTCTGAGAGGCCGTGTCCCGCAAAGAGCAAACAAATGGGAACGAGCATAGTTAGATACCGTGGTACGATAGAGGGCCACACATAGGACGGCCAACTGTAAGATAGCAAATAGAAAGCCAAGAGAAGATGAAAAAAGATATATTTTCTCCTAAGAGTCGTTATAAATCCGAAAGCAAACAAAAAAAAGCCTAGTGGTGTTAGACCAACAAAAAGCTGCAACCAAAGTCTATAAATTCCGACGAATAGACCGATAGCGATCTGTGTTAATGAATGGTATAAAAGCAAATAATCAAGCGGACTAAGCATCATTGTAGGGATCTGTGTACCGAATTCTCTAAGGAAGAAAAATGCACCATGATAATAGCTCTCCCGATTAAATACACCAAAAGTAAGATAATCACGAACAAGCCATGGGAGGATTGCAAGAATAGTTACAGAAATAGTGAGTGCGATCTTTTTAATTAGATCAACATGCCTTTGATCTACAAATAGAAGACTGAAAAATAATACTTGGAATATTAATAGATAAAGTCCTTCAGGTCTCACTAGATAGAATATTCCAGATAACAAGCCCATTAAAATAAAATTGGTGTAATTTCCTCTCTCATTTTTTGCCTTAATTGTAAAAAAGATGGCGAGGAGGAAAATAAAGGTGGATAACCCCTCTCTGTATACGCCGCCGAGGAAGAAATCTGTACCAGCGAGGAAGAATGGATTTATAGCAAGCATTAACGCTGAAAATAGTGCAGTCCTTTCGTTATTAAAAGTCAGTTTCACCAGCGCATATAAAACGAATATTGAAAGACTTCCGAAAACTATAGACACAAGTTTTGCGGAAATATGGTTGACACCAAAAATCAAGAAAAAGAAGGCAACGAAAAGAGGATAAAGAGGAGCCCTGATAGCTGGCGTTTCCCCGTAACCAACCGTATATCCTTTTCCTTCGAGAAGATGTCGTGCCGACCAGACATAATAAGTACCATCAGGATTGATTGCCAAACTAAACTGCAAAAAAAAGATACGCAATAAAAGTGAACATACACAAGTAACAAGTGCTAGTAGGTCATAAAGCGAGAGTTTTATTGGAAATTTTGATAAAAATTGTTGAACGGAAGTCATTGATCGCTTCATTAAACTGCATCCTCTTAAGACGGTTTTTTAGAGTTCGTTAACCGAATTTAGACCTGCCTGAAATGCTTTCACATTCAAATCTATAAAACGTTCGGGTACTGTATTCTTGATCTCTTCGATAACTGTCTCCAAGTTGATAGGGATTGATCCTTTAGCCATTGCAGCCCCTAACAGTACGATATTTGCCACTATAGATACACCCAGTTCTTTCGCAATTGTTGTAGCATCAACAGAATAGACGTTTTGACAAAATTGTTTCATTCCTTGGATTAAAAGATCAAGAGAAGGATAGTCCTTCTTAAGGATTGATAAGGAAAGAGGACGAATCTCATAGGTGTTAAAGACCACAATGCCGTTATTACGTACACTTTCGATATTTCGAAGTGTTTCAATCGGTTCCATTCCAACAAGAAGGTCACCTGTGCCTTCGGGAAACGTGGGACCATAAACATGTGTACCCATTCGTAAATGCGTTGAAACACTTCCTCCTCTTTGAGACATGCCATGCAGTTCACTTTGAACTACCTGCAACCCTGCAGATAATGCAGAACTTCCCAAAATATGTGCAATTGTTAAAACTCCTGTTCCACCTACGCCAGCGATAAGAACATTGAATTCTTCAGTCATTGTTTTGCCTCCTCTTTGTAGATTGCACCACAGGGACAAACATTAATGCACACACCACATCCATCACAAAGAACTTCTTCAATAATCATCTGATTTGTGGAGGTATCCCACACAAAGGCTACACAGCTAAACTCATCAATACACGTTCTACAACCTTCGCATTTCTCAGGATCAACTCTTGAGTGAGTTATTTTAATGCCTTTTTTTCTTTTCATTCGATCTAAGAATAATGCACAAACATGTCGTGCGATAACTACGGATGGACTGTCTTGATTTATCACATCTTCGAAGATTTGGATAGTTTCTTCCAGTTTGTAGGGATCTGTTTTATAGATGTTTTTCACACCGCAACCTCTTACAAGATCATCTATTTTAATTGCAGTTCCACGCATATCTCCCAGTTTACTTCCTGGGCTTGGCTGATGACCTGTCATTGCTGTCGTTAGGTTATCGAGAATTACCAAAGTGAAATTTGCGTTATTTTGCACGGCATTAATCAACGCGGGTATCCCTGCATGAAAGAATGTTGAATCTCCGATAACTGCAATTACAGGATTATCAACAACCTGTGCTGTTCCACAAGCTATACCAATCGAAGCTCCCATGCATACCAGCCAATCACCGAGGTGGAATGGTGGAGCTATGCCTAGAGCGTAACAGCCAATATCATTTCCGACATATATTTCTTGACCTTTAGTTGCTTGTTTTAGAGCATAGAAAGACGCTCGATGAGGACATCCTGCACACAACTGCGGTGGACGTGATACAATCAACTCTTTAACGGTCTCAAATTTCTCTTTTGTCATAGTATAATCAATCGGAAGTGGCTTTCCTGTGACCTTAGAGAGTGCTAAAGCAACGTGCTTTGTAGATAATTCAAATGCTAGAGGCAATAATTCTTGCTCCTTTCCATAGACTGGCGTATTCAACGCGTTAACCTGGGCTATTGCACGAATCTGAGTTTCCAGCCAAGGATCAAGTTCTTCCACTACGAGAACTTTTTCAACGCTCTCAATGAAATTTGAAATCATCTTTTGTGGGAGCGGGTAGGACATTCCAAGTTTAAGGATAGAAGCACCAATGTCCAACCATCTTATGGCGTCAAGAGTATAAGCATAAGAAATACCAGAAGTTATAATACCTAATTCTGTGTCACTCATTGAAGATTTATTAAATTTTGAGTTCTCAGAGAGTTCTTTTGCAAGTTTTAAATTCTCCAGTAATCTTAAATGGGCAGGGCGTGCATTAGAAGGAACCATTACTCTCGAAATTCGACGTTCAAAATTAGGGGTTTTCCGGTCTTGAATAAGACCAAAAACTACATTGCCGTAAGTGTGAGCAATACGAGTTGTTGTTCTTAATAGGACTGGTTCTCTTGTTTTTTCAGAAATTTCAAACGCAATTCTTGCCATTTCAAGAGCATCTTGAGATGAAGACGGTTCTAACATGGGTAATCCAGCATGAACAGCATAATGTCTGTTATCCTGTTCATTTTGAGAGCTCCAGCATGAGGGATCATCTGCAGTAACTACTACCAATCCACCATCAATACCAGTATACGCTAACGAAAAAAGTGGGTCCGCAGCTACATTTAATCCGACATGTTTCATGGAACAAATTGCACGAACTCCAGCAAAAGATGCACCTGCCGCAGCTTCGAGGGCTACAGCTTCATTTGTACTATACTCGAAGTAACCAGGCCATCCAAAACGACCAACCAGAGTAGCAAAGGTGTCACCTATCTCTGAGGCGGGAGTACCCGGATATGTAGATGCAAACGAAACTCCAGCCTCTATAGCTCCACGCACGATAGCCACATTGCCCATCAAGAGAGTTTTTTTCCCTACATCATCTTCTAGTATTTGCTTCAATACAAAACCACCAAACAACATTCTTTTGATAAAAAAGAAGACAATACTCTAAGGATATCTAATGCGTCATCGAATCATAAACTTATAAATATTCATATGGCTTCAGGAAATGATTTCAGGGAAGGATAATTTAACTACAGAAGTTACCCAAAAGTGGATTTTACTATTTTCTTCGTGCCAGCAAGTCCCTTTTCTATGATCCGGGATGATAAACTTGTTGTAAGTCAGGCGTTTGAATCGGACATCAAACTTTTTTTTAAGGCAGAAAAAAGAGGAGAAAAGGATAAATCATTGTTGGAAAATTTACGGTAGCTCCTTAATAATTTTCGCCGCTTTTTCAAGTGGGAGCGCCACTAGTGTTTCTGTCCTTGCTGCTCCTCCCCTGCCAACCATGAACAAGGTCTTCATCATCGTCTCGTTGTTTGGAGCCTCAATAAGAACTACGAAATCGTACTGTCCCATCGTAAAAAAGAATTCCTTTATCTCTCCTCCAACTGACGCCGCCAACCTTTTGGCTGCGTCCACCCGCTGCGGCGCCTCCTTGATTTTGGTGATCCCCTCTTGTGTATACTTACCAAAAATGATGTACAAAGGCATTATTCATCCTCCTACAAATTTGTTATGACATTGCGATTCTACATATTTGTATGTCAATATTCTTATGTCTTATACCTAATGAATGACAGACAAGTAGTTACGTTTTTATGACAGTAACTGTTCTACTGCGTGTGGTTTTTTCCAGAATTACTTTAAAGAACTAGAAACCTTTGAATATTTTTCATCCGAAGACTTGCGAAAGAGCATGAAACCTATAAATGGCCGAACATGGGAAAGACATGGGATTGAGATTTTTTTCAAGTTAATTTCTGTTGTATTTTTCCCTAAAAATACGGAATGATTATTTCTTCTATTGGTTTTTGCTCTTCAAATCTTTTTACTATCTCTTTAAGTTGTTTCGAATTTTCTGTTAGTCTCATAAGATCAGATGATGACAAATGTTCTAGCGCCACATTGTAAAATTTGCCATACCATAAAATTGGTTGATAATACCATTTGCCATCAGGTCCACCGAGCCAATAAAAATCTATACCCATTGGTATGTAGCCAGCCCTTTCTGCTGTCCTTTGAGACTTATTATGCGTTGTAACTACCCAAACACGCCCCATTAGAGCGCCACTCTTAGCGACTAGTTCATCGTTAAATTCTCCGATATGTGCCCAAACACCTCTGCCTAAATGATCATGATGGGCTGCGCCCCACACCCACTGCATACTTCTCTGTCCTCTGTTAATATACATTGACTCACATGCGATAATCTCTCCCTTATCGTAGCAACCATAGAATCCCCAGTCGCCTGCTTTAACCATCTCTTCTATTTTCTCAGGATCATGATGCCATTCACATTCTGTACCACACATTTCAGAGATACTCCTTCTGTATATTTCTGCAACGCGTTCGTAATCACTAGGATCTTTGATCTTCTTGTACGTTAGATAATTTCCCTTTGGACTATACACCCTTTCGATATCCGGGAATTTTATCTCAGGCAATTCACTAATCTCTCCCAGCATTCTAGAGAAAGTATCATGGCCAAATCTCTTGCCGTATTCTGGGAATTTTTCAACTACCATAATATCCATCCATTTTAGCTATTTTATTGCTCTATCTCCCCACCCAGTTATTTTTTTATCTGCCGAATTTCGCTTATCGTTTATCGATAATGAGTTTTGTCTTTCCCAGACTCCGTTCATACGTTCCAACAGGAACCATACGAACTGGAAAACTTCTATGGATCGTATGCCGTGATACTTCACGAATAACATCTTTTACAGCGCTTTTTTTGATTGTATCAGCTGCTTCAACGCAGTATTCTACGTGTGTAGTTCCTTCCAGTGTTGAGAGTTCTACTCTGAATTCACCCACAGACTTTCCAAAAAGTTCATGGAGTTTGCTTGTTGCAACAACCGCTACGTCTTCAAGATCAGAGCGTATCATGAAGCTACCGCCTACTTTGAACTCATCTTTGACTTTACGACCAAGCACTTGTATGCGCGGATATCCCGACGCAAAGCATTCACAATCTTTGTCTGCAATAAGTTTAGCCTTATCTCCAGTGCTATATCTAAGTGTAGCAAATCCTCCGGCATAGAGATGAGATAAAACTAGTTCTCCAAATTCGCCCGCTGATACGTCTTCGCCGTTTTCATCTAATACTTCCAGATAAAATACATCTGTCCAAATATGTGAGCCATCTTGAGCAGTACATTCATGCCCGACAAATGGGCCGCCTTTCTCACATAGACCAAATACGTCATATGCTTTAAACCCTGGTCCTATGCCCTCTTCAATTAATTTTTTCGTTTCTTTCGTCCATACTTCAGCACCATGAGAGCCAATGCGCCAAGAGACATTTACATCAGTATCTTTTAAGTGATAGCATACCCTTTTTGCATACGTTGGAGTACAACACCACACATCTGGCTGATAACGTTGCATAATTTCAATACTATTTGCGATGGGGACAGCACCTTGAGGTAGTATTTTCATGCCAAGACGTCGTGCAGCTTCGTCAAAGATTAAGCCTCCTGTAAATAAACCATACCCGTAATTAACTTGGAGCGTCATTTCTTCCTCGCACCCGCATAATTTGAGTGATCGTGCCCCAACAGTGCCCATCACTTGAAGATCAATATCCATAAAACCAACAGTGGTGGGCATGCCGGTAGTACCACTTGAGGTGTGCCTTCGAACTGTACGTTTAGGATCCCACTCAATTTGACAATTAGGAAATGCTTTCACTTCAGCTTTTGTAGTAAACGGCAATTTTTTGATGTCACTGAGATTCTTAATATCAGAAGGATCTACATTGGCTTCCTTAAACTTTTTATGATAGAAGGGCGTTTCCCTTTCCAACCATTGCGCCACATGTTTTAACCTTTTCAATTGAATCGAGGGTAGTGCGTTGACGTGAGGAGGATAGATTCCGAGTTCCATTATTATCTTACTCCATCATGGATTTGTAAGTTATCATACTTCTGGCTTATTATAATAATTGGTTTCTGTAATAGTAAATTATTATGCGGAACATCCTTATAAGTTTTATTTATCAAATAACAAACGATATCGCCAACTAAGAAGCTATAACTCGGGAGATTCACGAATAGGTTTCAAGGAAGGATATTTAAATTAGCGAAACTAAAAAACTGTGGATTTTGTATTTTTTGCATACAAAGTTACTTCAGGAAAAGATATTAGGGGCAGATTACTAGACTTACCAATAACTTCTGAGGCAAGGGTGAGCCTATGGATCAAAGTGAATTGAAAATCCTCAAAGAATTGTCAGAATCATTTGGCCCGTCAGGTTTTGAGCTGGAAACGGCAAATATCGTGAAGAAGTACGTGAAAGAGTTTGCAGACGAAATCCTTACCGATAAATTGGGCTCAGTAATGTTTAAAATCAAAGGAAATGCGGAAAAACCTGTTATCCTCATCCCAGGACATACGGATGAGATCGGATTTGTAATATCGGGTATAGATAAGAGTGGATTTTTAACTTTCAATACCCTAGGCGGCTGGTTTGACCAGGTACTTCTTGCTCAGAGAGTAACTATTCGAACTCATAAAGTAGATCGCCTAGGAGTTATAACGAGCAAGCCTCCACATGTGTTAGATCCCGAAGAGAGGAAAAAAGTGGTAACAAAGAAGGAAATGTTTATAGACATCGGTTGCTCCTCTAAAGAGGAAGCAGAAGAAGAAGGCATCAGAATTGGTGATCCAGTTGTGCCTGACAGTCCTTTTTCTGTGATTCGTAACGGTAAAATCGCTGTTGGAAAAGCATTTGATGACCGTCTCGGAATTTTCGCTGCTATGATTGCACTAAAGAGAATAAAAGAGCAAGGTATCGAGCATCCGAACACAGTTATAGGTGCAGCGACCACCCAAGAAGAGGTAGGATTACGTGGTGCAAGAACTACCGCCTATTTAGTTGATCCAGATGTCGCCTTTGTCTTAGAGATAGATATCAGTAGTGATGTCCCTGGAATAGAAGAACATCAAGCACCATCAAAGATGGGACAGGGAATGGCAATTCTCACGCACGATGGTTCTATGATTCCTAATCAACCTCTCAAGGAATTTGTGATCAAAGTTGCAGAAGAAGCAAATATAAAATATCAACTGTCTGCAATGCCCCGAGGAGGAACTGACGCTGGAGTGATTCATATAAGCCGTGTTGGAGTCCCTTCGATTGTTCTAGGAATTCCGACCAGACACATTCATTCGTGGGTGGGTATGACATCAATCGAAGATATCGAACGGATGATTAAGTTGCTAATCGAATTAATCAAGTATACCGATAAACAAACTGTTGAAAGCTTTACTACCATATGAGCTAACGAAAACAAAATTCCCGTAATTATCAAGGTGGCAAGTAGAGATGGATCTTTCTTACATTACTAAAGATTTAAAAATACCGCTAAATTTACGTAAGGCTCTCCAACGTCCTTTAGGAAGGTTAATTCGTGCAAAAAATTCGAATATAATCGAAAGGATAACTGAGATTGTTAATCAAACAAGGTCATCTGAGAACAAAATAGTTACTGTAGGAGATGTCGTATCCTCAACTTTAATTGAGGCAGGCCTGATACCTGATATTGCCATTATTGATTTAAAAACCAAGAGGACACCTATAACTCCAGCACAACCAGATAAATTTGACTATATGTTGACTAATCCACCTGGAATTATAAAAAAAGAAGTTTGGTCTTTATTAGCTAATGTTTATCTCAAAATGACAAAACCGATAACAATTTACGTTGATGGCGAGGAAGATTTATTAGCAATTCCTGCATCACTTCTTGCTCCAGATGGATCGATTATCCTTTATGGACAACCAGATGAAGGCATTGTCATAATACATGCAAATAAGGAAACAAAACGAAGATTTCAAGAGTTTTTACTCGAAATGGAAGAAGTCGATCTTGAGCAAGATGAAACTTAAAGCAATCGTCAAAGATTATAAAAAAATATAAGGTTTCTTAGTTCTAGATAGACAGAAAAAACTGTTATTGGCGAAATTACTTAAAAATCAAAGTCAGATAGTTATTCTATTGCGAATTAGAAAACTAGGTTTATGTCTTAGCTTCTTATTGAATTCCGTGCACAGAAGTAGATCAATGTATACAGTTGGTTCTTATAATGTTAGAACACATTGATAATGTAGATGGTGAATTGTTAATTGGTTATTAAAAGCGTATTCATTACGTGCGAACTAGAAGTTAAATTTGAAAACAATATTGGAGATTTCTATTATTTTAGCACTGCACCAATCTCGTATATGCCCACTAAATTTGTTTTTCCAGGTATTAAGACTGAACCACAAGCTATGACTGCAGTATCATCCATTGAGAGTAAACCCTCGTCGTATGCTGCCTTTAATGAACTATAGATTAATTTAGAGGCATCATCGGTTTTTATCTCTTTTTTAATAGGATACACACCCCATAAAAGATTTAGTTGTCTCATAACGCGTTCATCTGAAGTAATTGCAATTATGCTTTTTTTTGGGCGGTATTTAGAAATCATACGTGCAGTAAAACCTCCAGTTGTTACAGTAACGATCGCCGCAACTTCCATTTCCTTTGTAATCGTGTGAATGACGTGTCCAATCACTTCTGCTACATCTTCGTGACCGTGGTCGTAGTAATCGGGATCTCTGTAAGGCATTGCAGCTTCTGCATGATGTACGATTCGTTCCATTGTTCGTACTGACTCAATGGGATAATCACCTACTGCTGTTTCACTTGAAAGCATTACTGCATCAGTTCCATCTAAGACGGCGTTTGCTACGTCACTGGCTTCGGCTCTCGTAGGACGTGGGCTTTTTGTCATCGAATCTAACATTTGTGTAGCAGTAATCACAGGCTTTCCATATGTATTGCATTTGTGGATGATTTCCTTTTGAACTAAAGGAACACGTTCAGGAGGTGTTTCTACGCCAAGATCTCCTCTCGCGACCATAATTCCATCCGCAACTTCTAAGATTGCGTCAAAGTTCTTTAATCCAATTGAATGCTCGATCTTAGCTATAAGTGGAATATCAACACCTTTATCGTGAAGTGTTTCCCTTACTTTAAGAATTTCATCTGATGTCCTCACAAAAGAAACAGCCAAATAATCTGAAACAAGTTTAGCTGCAAGTTCCATATCTTTTATGTCTTTTTCCGTGGGTATATCAATTGCAAGATTAACATCTGGGACATTAACTCCTTTTCTTCCACTTAAAACGCCGCCAGACTCCACTCGGCAAAGAATATCAGTTTCTGAGGTAGACAGAACATGAAGTCCGATAATTCCATCATTAATAAAAATCTTATCTCCGGGTTCCAAATCAGTTGGAAGATCTTCGTAAGAAACGAATGCTATTTCCTCATTTCCTAAAACGCTTCGTGTTGTTAGTGTGAATTCGTCTCCCACGTTAAGATACACAGACTCTTTTCCCTCTTCCATAAGACCTGTTCTAATTTTGGGTCCTGAAATATCAAACATAATCGCTATCCTATCAGAGAGACTTCGTATCAAATCGAAACGCTTGATATGATCTTGATGAGTGCCATGAGAGAAATTCAATCGTGCAACATCCATTCCTGCTTCAATCATCTCAGTGAGTGTTTCTTCCGATTTAGATGCTGGGCCTATGGTAGCGACGATTTTAGATCTCGTAAAATTGGCTTCCTTTCCCATTTTTTATCCTCTCATACAAAACTTGCTCTATGTTACGATGTCAATCATGAACATTTGTTGAGAACATAAACAATTAACTCTAAGGATATATTATCCATGAATTGTCGTTTTGTGACTACATATTTTTATACATCAACCCCCTATATAGGGGATTCCAATTCATTAACTCATTAGGACATTGATTCATCTAAATATATTATCACAAAATGAAAAGAATATTGGCGAAGTATAAATTAACTAGGAATTAGTGTAGAAAAACAAATTAAAATTACTCAAAAAGCGGATTTACGTACACAACTAGATCTTCTTCCTCTTCAGTTCTAAATATATTTTTTTCAGGCAGCATTTCTTTCTTTATAGCTTTGATCTCATTAGAAATGGATTCTTCTTTTTTAGTTTCGCATTCTTTAATGAATTCTATAGCGACTACTTTGTTATTCTTCACTAAAACTCTTGAAAGGTAACCTTCTGCAATAAAGTGTCCATTTTTAATATCTTTGATCTTCTGGTAACTTTTATCAACAGTTGTAGTTCCGAGAAATGTACTTTTACTCACAACTACTCCATAAACATCTGTACCAATGATGACATACTCTCTATTGAAACCTTCTGGCGGATCGCCTAATTGTACAGTAATTTCCTCAATTTTGAGAGTTAATTCATTGGGGAGTTCTTTGTTTTCTTTAATGAGATTTTTACTCTTAGGCGGCGTTTGAGGTGGAGGCGTTTCTTGAATGGGAGGGGCAACTTTCTCCGCAATAACAGGGATAGAATCATACTTAGATTTTTTTGTTTCTTTGGTAATAGATGTAGAACGTTTTTTTGAAGTTGATTTTCGAGTTTTTTCAATCTTGAAGAGATTTAAAAATTCTTCAGGCTCATTTCCCTCTTCAATAGCGTTAGACTTGAAAATACGTCCCTTTTGGCTATTTAATTGAACCGCGGCATGCGCACTTAAAAATTTTTTGCGTACATTTATTGCAGAACCCTTCCAAAGCCAAAGTGTCTTTGATTTGTCATCAGTAATCAGTAAAACGTCTTTGCTTTTTAATTCCTTTTTATCCAAGTTGGTTGGAGTTAATTCACCTTCATCATCTAGCCTGTAGATCTCAATTTGAAATGTTAACACAAAAACTCGCCCCAGGATTATGTTAATTATATCCTCTGTCTAAGTTCAAAATTTAAAATCTTCTGGGCAAATTCTTCGCACAACTAGAAAAATCCTTCGCAGAACTAGAAAAACTCTCCGCAAAAAGGATTTTTGTCGGATTAATATTAGACAAATACCTCTCAAAATGGGGAAATAGGAAAAAAGAATTGATAAAGAGTTGAAAGACATAAGCTATTCGTTTCTTTTTCTTTCTTCAGGGTATTTACTTTCCAAAATCACTCCAAAATCATCAATACAAAATTTAATTTTAGGAATGAACTAAGTAGATATCCAGATATGCCCTGGCTCTGTCTTCCAATAAAATAAATCATCTAACAATAACAGTATGCTTTTCTCATCATATGTGATCGTAATAGGCATATAGACATCCTTAACTGCTTATATTTGCAGTTTCTCAAGGATGGGCTCTACTGGACTAGTGTGAATCATAAATTCTAAACCGAGGTCCTCTTTAGGATCCATCTCCATAGCAAGTCCCATCCATTGGACTAAGTAAATTACTGGAACTTGTATTTTCGTCTTAAACGTGGCTTCCATTGATCCCTGGCTGTAATCGTAGACATATTGGCAAAGTGGACAAATCATCGCCATTCCGTCGAATCCGTATTCTTTTATAGCTTTCAGTTTAGAATATCCTAGTTTTAACGTGATTTCTGGGTCGTATGCGTACTCTTTTGTTCCGCAACATGCAAGTCGTTCTGGATAATCCATTGTATCTGCGCCTAATGCCTCAAGGATTCGCTCCATCTTCATTGGAGTTTCTGCGTCATCGGGACGTCCCGGCAACTTGCTCGGGCGTATTGAATGGCAACCGTAGTGTGTGGCAATCTTAAGCCCAGTCAAAGGTTTTGTGACGGCTTGCCTTATTTTTTCAAGGCCAATAATGTCATGAAGCACTGTAAGCACTAAGTAGTTTTTCTGAGTTCCTTTATATTCGAGATCCTCTCCTGCGAGTATTTCGTTGATCTTGTCTTTGAGATCTGGATCTTCTGCAAGAAAATGCTGGCTTTCTTCCAAAGAAAGATAACATCCATTACATAGAGCAAGAATATCCCGATTCTTTTCTTCTGCAAGAGCGATATTTCTTGCCGACATGACTAACCAGGCAGTACTATCAATATCAGCAAATGGAAGTCCACAGCAACCAGCTGTTGGTAGGTCAACTAGATTCACATCAAATTTTGGTAAAACCTTTCGAATTGATAGTTCGTAGTCATAGCCATAAGTCGGAACAGTACATCCAAGATATAGTGCTAGATCCATGATTATTCCTCCCGCTTTTCCATCCATTTCTTAAGGGTAGTTCGTTTTAGCATTGCTTTAATTGTGTCCAGTGGAGGCTTCGGCAACTCAGGAAGGTCCTCCACATCCTCACGTTCCCCTTCTACCCATGTGAAATCTCTGGAAAAGCCTTTGTTAAGGATGTTTTCAAACTGAACCTTCAATCCGGCTACAGGAGGATCAATTCCCTTTTCAAAGGCGAGTTGAGTGAGAGCACGAATTATGTCAGAAGGTGCCACGTCTTGGGGACATCTTTCTTTGCAAGTTAAACATGTAACACATGCCCAAATCGTCTTATCGTTAATAAGTTCGTCTATAAAGCCCATTCGTGTCATGGCTACGAAAACATGTGGATTAAAACCTTCTAACTGTCTTGAAATAGGACAACCGCTCGTACACTTGATGCATTGATAACAATAACTAGGTTCGTGGTCGCCAATCTTTGAACGTATTTTTTCTAACCCCTTTGGATCGGCGCGTTTCGTTTCTAGTACCTGTGCCATAATTATCCCTTTTTTGTTTCTATCGAGTGAAGTTCTACTATTTAGTGTTTATAAAGGTTTTTTTGTTA
>JAEOSO010000175.1 GCA_016840315.1 Candidatus Borrarchaeota archaeon
GCTAGCTTGCGCAAAATTTGCTCCACTGTGATTCGCGTATTTTTAATCACAGGCTTCCCGAACATGATGTTTGGGTTAATTGCAATTCTTTTATATTCTTTCATTCTTTCCTCCTGTACCGTATAGAGGATGTTATTACCTTATGACACTGTTGGGAATAATAAAGTATTTACCGATCATTGTCAAGAAAAGGGGGACGTTGCTGTCTAACTGCGTTATTTGGTCTGTTTCGTTTGTTTGGTTTGTCTGGTCCATTTGGTTGATCTGTAATGGGGGACGTTGGTTCTAAAGCAACTTACGATTAGTCAAATAGTCGAATGGTTAAATCGAAACTGAAGAGAGCAAAGAGCACGGGCAGAGCGCATAGCGGGGATCGAATAGTTGATATCTCATAGATATTCGATCTTTTAAAACATGGATAAGCTGATAACCATTTGGCAGCCTTTTAAAACTTCCTCAAGCTTATCCCTGTCCAGCGTCCCTATCTTTTCAAGCAGCCTGTTCTTATCCACCGTGGCCATCTGGCTAACAACTACAACGCTGGCTTTGGGCAGGTTTGCCGTGCCTTTTTTCAAAAGCACATTCCCAGGCACATTAGCCAGTTTCTTATTGGAGGTAAGTAAGGTCACAACCGTAGTCCGGATATTGCTTTTATTCATCAGGTCATTCTGAATAACAACAGCCGGCCTTTTTCCAGATGGGCCTGAGTCTCCTGGCAGCCCAAACCTGACCCAATAGATATCACCCTGTCTTGGCCTTACCACGGCAATTCTTCCACAGCTGTGTTATTGGCAATCGTCTCGGCCATCATGCTCTGTTCCTCAGCTACCTCCGGATCGCTAAAGACTTCATTGATGCGCTGAACTAATGCCTCTTCTTTCATCTTTCGAGCCTTATCGGCAAGGGCTTCAGTGACCAGGTGACTCAATTTAAGCTTTTTCCTTGAAGCAAGCTTCTTTATCTCCTTATACATGTCGTCCGGAATAGTCACACTCAGTTTAGAATATCCCATAAATTATCCTCCTAGTAATCTTCTTGCAACCACAATAATATCACCTGAAAATAAGATTGTCAATCATATTATTTTTTGGAGTTTCCGGAGTTTCGATTGTGGGATTTTCACCAAAAGTCGAAACTGAGCTGAAAATAATGGGGGACGTTGGTGTCTTGTGACTTTATATCAAATATTCAAGCATCTAAAGGGGGACCTTGGTTCTAAAGCAACTTTCTTTCTGATGGCCCATAGCTCAAGGTTCATAGCGAAAAAGGGCAGAGGGCGGAGAGCATAGGGCAAAGAGAAAAGAGATCATAGTCAAATGGTTGAATCGTTAAATAGTCGAATGGTTAGATCGATACTGCAGAGAGCATAGGGCATGGCTCTTAAGAAAACAAGTTATTCGTTATCTGTTAATTGTTATTTGAAAGAACAATTTCATAAAAATGGAGGGAGGAGTCGTCAGTTAGTGAGGTGGGACATCCTAACTGCCTTTTCGAGCATAGCGCCCCAGTTGAATACAAAAACAAAGGCCCCAGTGGAATAAGTAAAGGCATTCCACCCCAGTACGATCATTGTGACCTACCCTAGTGAAATACGCTGCACCCTTGTTAAATACGCTTCGCTGTCATT
>JAEOSO010000025.1 GCA_016840315.1 Candidatus Borrarchaeota archaeon
TGAAGATCGTGAAATGTTGGCTGAACTGGCCAATGAAAAGTTAGTTGATTTCTTATTTCTTCAAGTCAGAAATTTATGGAGAGTTGATGGCTTATATTTCCTAAGAATAGAAGAAAAGTTTGGTGCGAAAGCTGCAACTGAAATAGATACAGGAGTCTGGCAAATAATGGCAAAAATTGAAGCCAAAAGCCTACGAAGAATGTTTCAAGTAGGGGAAAATGCGGACGTCCCAACAATTATGATGCTTTTGCAAAAATCTAGTTGGGCTTTAGATCAACCCTTCAAAATTGTTGAAGTAAACAAGAAACGCGCATTTCTAAGCGTAGAAAGATGTAGAACACAAGAAGCGCGCTTGAAAAAGGAGATAGGAGAATTCCCATGCAAAGAAGTTCGGTATGGCTATTTGAAAAATTTTGCAAAGACATTGAATTCAAATGCAGAAGTAAACTGTTTAGTGTGTCCTCCAGACGAACATCCCTCTGACCTGTGGTGTAAATGGGAGTTTGTTTTACTTTAACATGATTTCATGCTTTTGTCTAAATTCTGTTTAGATACGTCATGTGGTTCATTTATAATTATAAACAAGTCCTTGACGTGAGCTATGTGAGGACTAAAAGTATTGATAAGAAACGTACTACGTTTGAATTAACAGTAGAGAGTTTAGATGATCTATGGGTTTGTTATAATATTATCCTTTCTGGGGATTTTGTCTCATCTAAAACTACTAGAAGAATTAGACACGAGAATGAAGTTCATTCAGACACTGGAGAAAGGCGACCGCTTTTTCTTGAGATCGAGCAGAAAAAATACGTTTCCATAGCTTTGTAAACAGATTACGCGTAACTGGAGAAACAGACGTTTACTTCAGCTATGCCTGTTACAAAGAACTCTAATAGCTAAGACCTTTTTCCTTTTTTTTAATTTCTGTCTAACTAGAATTCTTCAAAGACTGACATCGATTAGAAGAAGTTCTGTGTTAACTTCTGACCTGACTTCTAATCCTATCTCATCCATAATTTTTGCAGCACCAAATGTTTGTATTGTGTTATTATTCACCTGAACAGGGCCACCATCAATTACATAGAAATAAACTCCTCGCCCATCTCTGAGTTGGTATTTTAAGTTCTTACCAGCCTGTAAAAAAGATGAATATATCTGAGCATCAGAATTGATGGAAAGTGCGCCTTCATGATCATTGGAGACTACTGGAAGAATGCAATTCGTGCGATCTAACTTTTCCACCTTTATCTGCTCTATTGAGGGCTCTAGATCGAGCTTTGAGGGTTCGAACCACATTTGGATAAATCGCATTGGAATATCTTGGCGGTTGTTGATCACTGAATGAAGCATGCCTTTTCCGACAGTTGTACGTTGCACCCATCCTTTTTTTAAAACCCCACTAATACCGCCTTCGTCTTCGTGACAAAACTCGCCTCCAGCACAGTAGCTTATAATCTCTATTTCTCGATGTAGATGAAGCGGAAAGAGTGCTCCTGGAGAAAGAGTGAAATCATTGAAAAGTTGAAGTTGACCAAAATGTACGTATTCTGGATCTTGATATTGCTCATAGGAAAAGTGCCAACGACCATGAAAAGTGCCGTTTTGAATCCTTCCATCGACTTGGAATATATCTTGGGGCTTTCGTACAACTATCACTTTGTATCCTCTCTGTTCCTACCCACTCTCAATTAAAATATGAACTAGTATTTTGCAAATACATTTACATTTATAGAACATATTTTGTTTGCATATGGAATAATAGGTTTGTGATTGTAACAGAAAAGGGATCCCTCTCAGAAATAAAATATATGATCGTTCTTACTAACAACGTGGTTCGGTGGTTCAAATAAAAACTGATCTCTTAAAACTAAAAGAACACGTTGAAAATTGCAAAAAATGCGACTTATGGAAAGGTAGAAACAAAGCTGTATTTGGTGAAGGAGACGAAAATGCCGAAGTCATGCTAATAGGTTTAGGACCGGGGTATAATGAAGATCAACAAGGACGGCCTTTTGTAGGAGCAGCAGGAAAACTACTTGATAAGTTACTCGCTCTAGCAGGACTAAAACGAGAAGAGGTATATATAGCAAACGTAATTAAATCCTACTTACCAGATAACAAACCCAAGAAAGAACAGATCGCTGCATGTACGCCTTATTTAGACAAACAAGTCGAGATCATCAAACCAAAGACGATAGTTCTGTTAGGCAACGTTGCAGTCAAATATGTTTTCGAAAAATTCAAACTCCCGAAAGCCCCTATGAGAGACATACATGTAAAACCTTTTTCGGTAGCAAGCCTGTTCTTGAAAGCCAAAGTAATTCCCATGTATCATCCTGCAGCAGCTTTAAGAAACCCCGGTTTAAGAAGCACTATCGAGGAAGATTGGGAAAAAATTAAAGACGTTTTATAGAGGAATATTCAAATTTTCAAATCATATCGCTCTTCCGTAAGAGTTTGGCCCCAAATTTCGTGGGTTATCTCTTCTGTTTTTTCGAAACCAGCAGATTTATACAAATAATTTGCCGCGTCTAAGCCACTGAAAGTCCACAGAAAAATAGTCTTGAATTCGCAATTCTTACAGAACTGAAGCGCCTCTTGAAAAAGAGATTTCCCAAGGCCAAGACCGCGATAACGTGGATGAACAAGAAACCACCTAAGTTGTGCTTCTGATTCCGAACGCCCAAATATGCCTATAGAACCGATGATTTTTCCTTCAATTTCTGCAATCCAGAGGCGGTCTTTATTTGGATTGAAAGATTGAGCGAATTCAGCAAGACCGGCTGCGACATAGCCTTCAAAGGAATGATCAAATCCATATTCTTTTGCATAAACTACAGCGTGAAGGTAAACGATGTTGCCTATATCACCTGGTTGAAGGTCATATCGCACCTTAACATCCTTTAGACTTCGATCGTTAGCATTAATATGCACCAATAGTCCTCCAGTATTTGTGCGTATGTGAACTCTAGATGATATATATTTAATTGAAAAACTCGTTAGCTAAATAACTAGAGCAGAAATGGTGAACACAATATTGACTCCCCAGGAAACCATGAACAAATTTGACAGGTTGAAAGCGACTTTCTCAGGCGATCCTTTAGATCGTTGGGCTTATGCGTTATGGAAACACTTTCCAGGCGATGATAGAACTCCACAAGGCTTTGCGGATGCGCACGTGGAATTTCAAGGAATGTATGATCCAGATGTGTTGAAACTTACTCCTCATGGAAGTTATTGCATGGTTGACTGGGGATGCGAAGTAGGACCAGTTCATCCCATCTACGGTTCAACTACAGTGGTAAATTCGCCAATCAAAAATGTTTCGGACTTTGAGGTCATTGAAGAAGTGGATCCTACAGATGGAGAATTTGGTTTGCAAGTAGAGGGAGTACGGAAGGTATCGAAAATATTAAGCGGACAGGTTCCGTTAATGATGACGATTTTCAGTCCGTTTATGGTAGCAAGCCAGTTAGATCCTAATATTCAAGAACATGTTTACGACTCTCCTTCCCAGATTGAGGGAGGCCTCAAGGTAATAACAAGAGTTATGACCGAATTTGGACGTGCAGTTCTAGATGCAGACGCGAACGGACTTTTTGTTGCTTCCCTGCATAGCGTTGAAGGAAAACTTACGAACCAACAGTTCTTGGACTTTGAGGCTAAATATACTCGGAGATTATTGAATGATCTTAGTCCCCAAGCTGAGTTTATAGTTTTTCACCTTCATGGAAATAAGCCCTTGTTCAAATATATCGCTGATAACTACCCCATAGACGCAATTAACTGGCACAGTCAATATACATCTCCAACAATAAGAAACGCCCTTAAAATCTTCAATAAAGGACTCTTTGGTGGAATTGACGAAACTGAAACCGTCAGAAAAGGAACACCTCACGCTATAAGAAAGAAACTTCAAGAAGTCATGCGGATTTCCAATTCACGCGTATTACTTGCTCCTGGCTGTGTCATTCCTATTGATACTCCTGCAGAAAACTTACATACACTAGTAGAAGTCATAAGAAATGCCCCTCCGCCGAATGCGCTAGATGCTTAACCTTAATTTAAATCCAAAACTGAGAAAATTTTAGAGTTTTTGAGGGAAATTAGTATACGAACGGGATAAACTTCTTGGTTTTGCTTGCCCATTCACGATAATGTTCTTTGTAACGTTCTTCTAAGTATTTTGAGAGCATTGGGATCGAGGCAAACAAGAAGCCGAGTGTACAGAATATAGGCATAATTGCACCCCACCAATTACGTGTCATCAAAGCCCAACCGATAATCCAGACACTGTCACCAAAATAGTTTATATGACGAGCAAGACTGAATAGGCCGTGTGTATAGAGCTTCCCTTTATTTTCTGGCCTGTCCTTGAAAAGCTTTCTCTGGATTTCGGAACCTGTGTTCAGGAAACTGCCGATGATAAAAACACCGATAGCGATATAATCTATGGGATCGATCAGGGCAGATTGAGCGGCTCCACTTAAGGCAAATCCCAGTTGATAAAAGATAAGGCCACCGATGATCGCTCCTGTCTCTTTCCAATCAATTTTACGCTTAAGCAGATAGAACAAAGTCAGAATGACTCTTAAGAAATAGACAATCCCAAAGGATAAGAGGATGGTTCTTCTTATAAGATTACCAAGTATTAATGTTAGTCCGAATAATCGGCCGATGATCTCGATGCCACTGCCGAAATAAATCCATGTGACAGTGACTAGGATAATCAAATGACTAAGCAATATAACACTGCGAGTCTTAATAGAAGTTTCAATTTCGCCGTACATTTTCTAGAGAATCCTTTGGATTATGATCATTTGTTGATAAGGCTACTTTGTCTTTTAATAGTTTACAGTTAGGCACAAAAGAACACCGCAATTCTTGAATACTAACTTACAATCTTTGAAGCCACGTTCTGTGCCTTAATAGCATCATCAACTGTTATCATAGGTTTCTTTTCTGTAAGAATGCATTCAATAAAGTATGAATCAGCTTGAAAGTGACCCCAAACTTTCGTACCTTTCTCCGTGAAATTCCATTCCTGTTTTTCAGAGTCTTCACCGGTTAACATCAAGAAGTTGTTCCATTTCGCTGTTAAAGTTTTAGTATTGCTTCCAAAAACTTCCAATTTGCTTGTTCCTTGTCCTAGTGCAACTGTTGCAGAATAATGTAGAGTGCCAACGACACCATTTGAAAGTTTAATAATACCCATTGTCTGATATCCAGTGAAATTTTCGATCTCTTCTAATTGGGCATAGTTAGTCATCCAATGCACATTTTCGATTTCAGAATTTAACAACCATCTAACAAGATCTATAGACCAAACTGAAAGAGTGAAATCAGGATATCCACCGCTTTTTTCTTTATTCCATGCCCAAGAATCACGAGGCCACTGGGTGGCCAATTCTTTGGCTGGAATGAACTCGCGAAAGGTTATTGCTAGAGGCTTTCCGATGACCCCCTGTTCGATCAGTTCTTTAGTCTTAACATAGTTAGGAGTAAACCGAAAGTTAAGGTTGGGCATGAATACTAAGCCTGCTTTTTCTGCCAGTTTACCCAAAACTATTGACTCAGCAATATTTGCTGTGAGAGGCATTTCACAAAGTACATGTTTGTTACTAGCGATAGCGTCGAAAGCCAGCTTATAATGGAATGGTGTTGGTACAGCCACAACAATGGCGTCAATTTCAGGATTTTTAAGTGCTTCTTTGTGATCGAGATAGTATGCAACATTATATTTCGTTGCGACCTTCTGAGCTAATTCCTCTATCACATCGATCACAGCGACTAGTTCAGCGCCAGGAATTTTTTTAAATGCAGGTACATGAGCGCGACCTCCAACAAACCCAAGTCCGGCAACTGCCACTCCTACTTTCTTTTCAGACATTTGTTTTTATCTCCTGTTAGCAAATGAATGATTCTGTTAGGCAAATGAATGATTTTTTGTAATGATGTTGATATGTAAGGATATATATCGCCTGTTGTTTTGGCAGAATTCAAGAATCAAAACCTAAAACGAATGATTTGAAAATACTCTCAAATTGCACTGAACTCAATGTTTTATTATGACAATGTATTGAAGGTCTGAAGTAAGAGGGAGTAATATGAAACTTAGAATCTCATTAGTTCAATTTGATAGAGACCACTTGAACAAATCCAAGAACGTTGAAAACATGCTTTCAATTCTCTCGGGAATTAGGAATACTGACATCGTCTGTTTACCAGAAATATGGACTGCAGGGATTATGGAAGAGGAAGAATACAAATCACTTTTATTGTCTATGAGTAAAATTGCAGTTAAAAATGACTATAATCTCTTAACTGGTGGCTCGTTTAACCGCCGAGGCGAAAAGATCTTTGATTCTTGTCATGTAATTAATAGAGAAGGAAAGATAATAGGTTTCTGCGACAAACGTTTTCCTTCGGCTGCGTTCGGAGAAAGAAAATTTGTTAGCCCTGGGAAGGGTTTGCCAATTTTCACTGTTGAAGGCATCAAGATGGGCGTAGTAATTTGCGTTGATTCCATATATCCCGAACTCACAAGATACCTAGCATTAAACAATGCTCGCATCATTTTCAATCCCTCAAACATCCCAGATAATCGTAATGAGTTGTGGAAACATATATCTGCTACTAGGGCCGCTGAAAACACAGTTTTTTATGTTTATGTAAATAATACGAACACATTTTATCCGGATGGGCGGAAGGTAACAGGGCACAGCCTGATCGTTGCTCCAGACGGAAAGATCATTTTCGAAGCAGGCGAAGAGGGAGAAGTATTTCAAAGCGAAATAGAACTTGACGAAATTGATAAACTTAGAAAACGCTGGAAATACCTTAACGACATACGTAACTTATGGACACCTCTTTATTCTGCAATTCAACAACCCTTATTAGATCCAAAAGCAATAACAAATATGGGTGAAGAATTTGACTGAAAAACACCCTTCAAAAGAGATCATAGGAAGCGAATCAAATCTATTAAAAGGGCGTAAGATTGTCCTGTGTATTACTGGAAGTGTAGCGGCATTCAAGTGTCCGGAAATTGCCCGACAACTTATGAGACAAGGTGCTGAAATCTATACCGTTATGACGTCGATGGCACAAAAGATAATTCATCCTTACTTAATGGAGTGGGCTACTGGAAATCCCGTAGTGGTAGAATTAACTGGCAAAATTGAACACATCATGCTTGCCGGTGAACATTTGGATAAAGCTAACTTGATTTTAGTTGCCCCAACAACCGCTAATTCTATCGGCAAAATCGCCTGCGGAATTGATGACACTCCAGTCACCACAGTTGTTTCTAGCGCCTTTGGATCTGGAATACCAATTATAATTGTACCCGCCATGCATGAATCCATGTATCGCCATCCTATCATAATCGAGAATGTTGAAAAGCTTAAATCCTTAGACGTAGAATTTGTAGGACCTATTTTTGAGGAAGGGAAGGCTAAAATAACTGAAACAAAGGAAATAGTGGATGTAATCATCCGTAAACTCAGTTTAAAACAAGATCTCACTGAAAAACTGATTATGATTACAGCGGGACCGACTTTAGAACCCATAGACCCTGTGAGAGTGATCACAAATAAAAGCTCTGGAAAGATGGGTATTGCAATTGTTGAAGAAGCAGTGTCGCGAGGAGCTGAAGTAACCTTGGTTTATGGAACAGGGACAGCAGTGCCTCCAAAGAGCGCAAAAACAATTTCTGTTGAAACTACCAAACAGATGTACGACACGGTTGTTTCAGAGTTAAAATCTAGAAAATATGATATTTTAATTGCTGTCGCTGCAGTAGCAGATTGGACGCCTGAAGAACCCTATAACTACAAAGTTCCAACTCGAACGACTAGTGAACTGATGGTTAAGTTGAAGCCAACTCCTAAGATTATTGATATCATAAAAAAAATTAGCCCTCATACATTTCTTGTTGCATTCCGGGCTGAATATGGCCTATCTGATGAGGAATTGATTCAAAGTGCTTACGAGCGTTTAAAGACAGCAGAAGCCGATCTAATTGCTGCAAACGATATTGGAAGAGAAGGAGTCGGATTCGGTTATGACACGAACGAAATATTTATTGTCGATACAAATCAAAAGGTTGTTCACGTTCCTATTACTACAAAAAGAGATATTGCAAAAAATCTATTCGACGTGATAACTGAGAAAATTAAACGGAATTAAGAGATGTTTAGAGAACTCTTGTTTCCGATACGATCTATAGGTGAAAAATGTGATAAAGTACATTAAACCTGTCTCAGAAGCCGCTGCTGAGGGATTGGTTACAGAAGTTTATTCTCAAATCAAAGAAGATTTTGGTATGCTCGTCGAGCCATTCACTCTTCATTCACCGTCTCCGAAATTGCTAGCGGGTATCTGGATGGCAACTCGTGAATCATTAGTTACAGGTAATGTTCGACGAGAAATTAAGGAAGCCGTGGCAGCAACGGTCTCTAGAATTAACCAGTGCCCTTATTGTGTGGATGCACATACGATTATGCTTCACGCGACTTCTGAACATAAAGTTGCCAAAGCCATCAGTAAGCAGGATGATGAAAAAATCCAGGATCCGGAGATACGTTCTATAGTCGCATGGGCATCGGCAACACGTTCACCTGGCGCCGATATTCTACGTTCTCCGCCATTTTCAAAGCAAGATGCACCAGAAATCATCGGTACAGCAGTTACCTTTCACTATATAAATAGGATGGTCAGTGTACTCTTGAGCGAGACCCCTCTTCCCTCAAACAGTTTCTTATTGAAGGGTATTTTAAAACGGATAGCTGGGCGGATGTTCAAAGGAGCTGTTCGCAGAACTAAACCGTCAGGATTGTCGGTAGAATTTCTATCTGAAGCTGAACTTCCTAAAGACCTTAACTGGGCTGAAACAACTCCTGCTGTCGCAGGAGCCTTTGCTCGTTGGGCAGCAATCGTTGAACAAGTTGGAAAGGAGATACTTTCGCCAGAAGTACGCACATATGTTCTTGAGTATATTGAAGCTTGGAGTGGAGAGGATCCTGGGCTTAGTAGAAATTGGGTGGAACAAGCGATCGGCAAGTTTGATGAAAAATCTCAGGCAGAGTGCCGGTTGGCTCTACTGACCGCTATTGCACCTTATCAGGTAGATGAAGTAGTGATTCAGAGATTCCGAGACTATTATCCTAAAGATGATGAACTTGTAGGCGCTTTAGCGTGGTCTAGCTTTACTGCTGCTCGAAAAATTGGGACTTGGCTCAGTGCGTATTAACAAAATAAGAAAAATCAAGAAGATCCAAAGACAAGGTAAAATCTCTGCAAAAGACTGTATTTCCAAAGTTTTTGAAATGTAATGAAAAAGAAAAAAAGAGAGGCCTTTTCGGCTAATTTAAACAGCAACTGCAATCTGTAAGTTTTTAACTAACTCTTTGTAGCGATTTCTGACTGTAACTTCGGTGACTCGTGCAACTCGTGCGATTTCACGTTGTGTTCTTCGTTCGTCTTCCAGTATCCCAGAGATATAAAGGGCCGCAGCAGCCAGTCCAGTTGGATCTTTTCCTGCGGTGATACCTGCTTTCTTTGCATTATTGAGGATCTTTATAGCACGCCCTGATGCTTTTCCAGTGAGTGATAATTCGTTAGAAAAGCGAGAAATGAAGTTAATAGGTGTACTTATAGGAATTGCTACATCAACTAGTCTTACAAGTTGTCGGAAACATTGTCCTAGTTGTTTCTTATTCGTACGTGAGTGTTCAGCAGTTTCATCTAGGGTACGAGGGATTTTTCTGATGCGACAGGCGGCATATAGCGTGGCTGCAACCATAATTTCAATAGTCGTACCTCGACTCATTCTTTTTTCTAATGCCTTGCGATAGATGATTGCCGCTTCTTCTTTTATTGACCGTGGTATACCCATTTGACTCGCCAAGCGATCTAACTCACTCAAGGCTTGAATGAGGTTTCGTTCGCGAGAACTATGTGTTCGTGTGCGTCGTTGCCACTTTCTCATTCGATAAATTTCCGCACGTCGACTGGGTGCGAGTTTTTTCCCATAAATATCCTTGTTTTCACGACCAATCATAGTCGATAGACCTTTATCATGGATGGAGTAATTAACGGGGCTTCCTACACGACTTCTTTTCTTTCGTTCTTCAGCCGTATAACTTCGCCATTCAGGTCCCAGATCCATCATATGTTCTTCAATAACTAAGCCGCAATTATTACAGATGATCTCTCCACGAGCATCATCACAAATGACGTTAGATGAGCCACAATCGACACAGCATGCCTCTCGATTAAAACCTGTGTCATATTTAGTTTGATGTTTTCTCTTAAGATCTATGGGTTCATTCATTACAAGTGCTTCTCCTTGAATTTTCAAAGATACGGTTGGTTTATGGAGCATTGCATCAAACATTATAAGATAATACTTCTCAAAACAAGTTCGTCAAGTATTATTTTGATGGTCTCAAAAACTGTAAACCGCATCATCATCTTGATATATGTAAACCGCTTTCGAGTTAATAAAGAGGAACTTATTTATAAATTTTCCTATTACAGATATCCTACATTATTTATCATAACAAAAAAATAAGTTATAATATCTATCAAAACCAAGAATTATTTTCCCTTAAAACTTTTTTCTAAAAAATATTTGCTTACATCAATTAAAACTCTATAAAAATTATTTAAAATGATTTTTTAAAACATCGATTTTTTATCCAGACATTAGACAAGAGTTTGTTTCTCAAGAAGCAAGAACTTCCTTTTTAGGAAGTTAATATTGACATAGACATTTAAAATATGTTTTGTGGTATGGTACATTTTTCGGTTTCTTGATCGGGCATAAGAAAAATCGCAAGCCCTAGAAATAAGATTACATAGTGAAACTTCTTATTTTTAATTGAGAGAGAACTTTTTAGAGGGTCGAGAATCAAGGATCGTATGCAAAGCAAGTGTAATTACAATAATCGTTCCACTAATTAATGTTATTGTCGTCGGTTGTTCACCGATAAAAATCCAAACCCAAAGAGATCCAAGAACAGTCTCCATTAGCGTTAAAAGTCCTGACTGGGCTGGTGGCAAATTACGAGATCCTGTTACAAACAAGCATGAACCAAGTCCAACTTGAACTGCACCCAGAAGGGATAAAATACCCAGATCATGTTCGGAGATCATAAAGGTTGTCATTAATGGCAAAGAGACTATCGCAGAAATAAACCCTGCAAGACATATCGCTGGAATTAAATCTATTTCGCGCGTCCTTCTAACGACTATAATATAACTTGCAAGTGATATTGCGTTCACCAACGCGAAGGCATCCCCTTGCCACATTCCAGCCGTCAAGGAATCAGACACCATAGCAACCATAGCAATTATTACCACAATAATTGCCAGCCCTGTTCCAGCGCTAATACGTTCTCGAAGTAAAAACCAGCCCAGTATCGCTGCAAATAGTGGTGCTGTTCCCTGAAGTACAAGTGCATTTGCTACCGTAGTGTGAAAGAGAGAATTTACATAGCAAATCATTGACATAGCAAGAAAGGCGCCTGCGGCCACACCTGGCATCCCACTGTTTTTAAAGGCTTGTAGCGTACGTTTCCGATCCCTCAAAATCAAGAAAATTAGAACTGTGAATCCCATGAATAGAGCTCGCCAGAATACAACTCCCCAAAGATGAATATCAACACTTCTAATACCAAGACCGCCAATGCTCCAACAGAGAGGCGCTGCGGTCGTTATAAGAATTGAACGTCTATAACTAGAATTGGATCTCATCTTGTACATCCAAAAAAATCGCTCTCGAACTCTAATGATCTTGTCCTTTTATTCTTTGCGAAAGAATTGACATCTGGATGACTGTAATGAGATTATCTTTTTCCGATATCTATGAGTGTGATAAGGAAGATTAAGGTAGGAGAGCAGTAAAGGACTAAGGAGATAAGACGGTAGATTAATTAAGCTCAATGAATCACTTTCCGCTTATAATCTTCTGAAAAAGGTTTTCCTCGATGTTGCCTCCACTTATTACAGAAACAACATTTTTTCCATTGAACTTATCTTGATTTTCAAGTATGGGGGCAATAGCAATGGCACCAGCACCCTCGGTAACTTGCTTTTCATTCTCCCAAAGCAATTTAATGGCATTTTTTATTGTCTCTTCTTCAACAACTACAAGATCATCCACATACATTCTAATCATCTCAAAAGTAATGGCTCCCTGTTCAATGCCTCCCAGTAATCCCTCTGCAAATGATTTTCCCTCTTCTATCGAAACGATTTTTCCCGCTTTTAAAGATTCGTGAACGGTTGCTGCTGCTTTGGATTGCACTCCAATAACTTTGACATTAGGGTTAATTGTTTTTGCGGCAATTGCAATTCCCGAGATTAAACCTCCACCTCCAACCGCTACAATGATGGTATCGACTTTAGGCAAATCTTCAAGAATCTCTAAGCCAACCGTTCCTTGACCTGCGATAATACCTGCATCATTATAAGGACTAATATAGGTTAACTCTTCCTTTGCTGCCACTTCTCTTGCTTTGGTCTCTACTTCGTCATAATCACCGTAAAGTACTATTTCAGCATTATATTTCTTGATTTTATCCAGTTTTGTCTGAGATGTATTCTCTGGAACAAATATCTTTGCAGAAATATTCAACAGCTCTGCTACACGTGCAACTGCTTGAGCATGATTACCCGAAGATGCAGTAACAACTCCTCGTCTTCTTTCATCAGGGCTTAGCTTTGACATTCGGTTTAGTGCCCCTCTGATTTTAAAAGAGTTTGTAATTTGCTGATTTTCAAGTTTTAGGTAGACTGACCCACCACAATAACTGCTTAAATAGTTTGAATGAATTAGAGGGGTTTTATTAACGCCATTGCTTATGATTTCCCTTGCAGTTTTTATATCTTGAAGTGTTAACATGTGACTCGTGAGCTCCTTTATAAGATCAAACATTTTCAATCAAAGCAACTTAACGCGTTGCCCCATATCCTTCTGTTGTGCCAGTTGATAAACGACATTAGCTGCTGCAATATCTTGAACAGCCAGCCCTGTTGAATCAAATAGCGTAATTTCTTCCTCTGTTTCTCTTCCTACTTTCTTCCCAAGTAAGATCTCACCAATCTCCGCATGGATATCACTTTCTTGGATCAAGCCTTGTTTGAGAGCATGCTGAATTTCCCCGATCACACGACATTGCTTAAGGCTGTCAACCACGATCTTTGCTCGTTTCATAATCTTTGGATCTAATTCTTGTTTGCCAGGGCCATCTGCCCCGAATGCATTAATATGTATACCATCTCCGATCCACTCATCCATAACCATCGCTTTTTTGGATGGAACTGCTGTTATAACGATGTCTACGTTACTCACTGCCTTTTGAGCAGTATCTACAGCCTGAACATCGACTTCAAGGCGCGCAGCCATCTCAACTGCATATTTTTCACTGTTAACCTTATTAATATTGAATACCTTTACCTGTTCTAGGGGAAAAAGTTCATTTAAGGCTAACACTTGCATCCTGCCCTGTGTTCCTGAGCCTATCACCCCCACCCGTTTAGATTCTTTTCTTGCGAGCACGCTAGCTGCGACAGCGCCTGCAGCACCAGTTCTAACCGCAGTAATATACGATCCATCCATAACTGCAAGCGGGAGACTTGTTTTTAGGTCTAGTAAGATAATGACTGCAAATCCTGGCGGTAAACCGAGTTTTGGATTATCATAATAACCAGAAGCAATCTTTGTTCCAATTAGTCCAAAGTTCTCTGCAGCCCCCGATTTAATATCTACCTCACCTCTGTATTTTGCCACATCTAAGTGTTGAACTGCCGGCATTTCAACTTGTCCTTCTGCGAATGCTTTGTAAGCATCAGTAACAGCTTTGATGGCATCGCTCATTGGAAGGCATGATTTGACTTCTTCCCGTGATAAAACAATTACTTCACACAATCTAAACACCTTTCAAAACCTAATAAGAACTAAATAATAAAATTATCTGCTACGATATTCGTCGACTTCCTAGATTTTAAATTCATTTAACTTATTTTTGTTAAAATTCCTTGATACACCTGATAAATCTGTTTTAAAGATGGAATATCACACCACTCATCAGCTGAATGTGACTTTTTCCCTGATGGTCCTAAATCAATAGTAGGAATTCCTAACATCCCAATGAAATTGCTATCGGCAACTGTTCTCCCCAACAAAAACCTTGGGTCAATTCCTGTTGCTAATTTCACTTCTTCTGCAGCTACACGTACTAAAGGATTATCTAACGGCGTATAGAATGGCAATGGCGCCTGTGTGGGTCGTGGATGTATATTAACTTTAACTGAAGTAGATGGATCTAGTTCGGTATTTTTCATAATTTCAAGCACTGCGTCCAGCACCATTTCAGATGTTTGTGTTGGAAGATAATGACGATCTAATACTAGGGAAACAGTTTCCGGTACCGATAAACTGATGACGCCCCCATGAATAGCTAAAAAACATTTACTTCCCTCAATATCAAATTCTTCCATATAACCCACATCTAGAGATTCAAGGCTTTGAACGAGACGAGCCGCCTCATTTATAGCATTGACTCCTCTTTTTGGAGTTGCGCCGTGAGCAGCTTTTCCATGAACTGTGATATCTAAAATAAGTCTTCCGCGACGTCCAACGAGAAAATTTCCCAGATAGTGTGGCTCACCAACGATCGCATAAGCAACTTTTTCAGCAGTGATAATTTCTTTTTCAATCAACGTAACGGTTCCTCGTGACCAGAGTTCTTCATCAGTAACTGCAGTAAACAATACATTAAGTTTGGGCTTGCATTCGTCTTTTAGTAATCCTTCCATAATTGCAAGTTGAACTGCTAAACCTGATTTCATATCGCAAGCGCCGATACCATAGAACTTATCACCAACTCGCTCTCCATATGGATCCCGTGTCCAGCCTCGCATTGCTTCTACTGTATCTGAATGCGAATTCAATAAAATCCATGGTTGAGTTGAATCAACATTAAATTCCGCAACAACATTAGGACCACTATCTGGTACTTCAACGGTATGTGGGTCATATCCTAGTTCAGCTAGAAAGTCAAAAATCCACGAACTAATCTGTTGTTCATTACCGTACTGAGAAGGAATCCTTACAAGTTCTTGAAGTATCTTTAAGATTCGATTAGCTTGCATCATAATATCCTCAATAAATCAGTAAGATACGAAATATTTACGAGTTTTTATCTCATTACATTAGTTTAAATTAAACATTAATGAATATTTGAACGTGTTAAGTCTGTTTTTTTAATATAAACCTTTCTCATTATTGAAAAAGCCACAAGTCGGATTCAGAAAGAGTATTCTACTGAAATATAATCTTGTGGAAAAGTTTACCAGAATACTTAAAAGCATATTTTGTAGTAAAACTACATAATATGTACTGGTATAATACTCACAACCCGAGTTGAAAAGTAAATGATGAATAATAAAATTGAGAACCACAATCACGAGGTTTTACATTATGAATTATTATTCTTTGCCTCTCCCAGATCAGTTTTTTGTCGAAGAATAGAAAAGAGGCTTCACGAAATTCTTAAAGAAACACGGGTTCCAATAAAACTCATCAAAATAGATGTGACAAAGGCCCCAGAACTTATTGATAAATACAATATAGTTGTATGTCCTACACTTATTTTCCGCGATTTTGAGATTTTCGGAAATATTAAACTCGAAGATCTAGAAGAGCTGATAAAACCCTATTTCCCATAGCAATTTGAAAATAATCTCGAATAACCGTGATATCCCGTGCCATCAGGCGCTGTAACTGTTGGTGTTTTTTGGGGTCAATTTATCCCCCATCAGCGGGATCCGGACGGTACAAAAATGGGGGCGGCCCACCTCTCTTTCAGCTATATATGGAATGGTTTTCGTATTTTTTGAACCTTAAGAGACATTCCTGAAACTATTATCGACATAGCAGTCGTGTATCGCTGCGTTCCTCGCGAACTTCATCAAAGATTGTGCTGCTAAAGCCTATTTAAAGGGTTGGGACCATCGTGAAAGTGAATACACACCACCCGCTAATGTTGTTGTCGAGTCACCGGTATCAATTTATATAGAAAAATATAGATTTGTTACTCTTTTGCCTCAACTGTTATAACACCTGTAATTGAAATAATAAGGCAATGGAGGAAAGCAATCAATATGACAGAAAAAATTGAGGGAAAAACAGCAACAGAATGGGCTAACGTTGGATTTGATCATGCCAGCTCAGGAGATCCATTTGATTTTCTGAAGGCAGTTGAGTGTTTTGAAAAAGCGGTTAAGATCGATCCTAGCGGTGTAGACGGATGGTATTATCTTGGCTCTGCGAAAGAAAAATTGGGAGACAATCCTCCAGGAATCATGGCACGACAAGATTTTTATCTAGCCGCTATTAAATCTTTTGAAAAAGTAGTAGAACTTGACCCACAGCATACAGGCGCATGGATTCATTGTGGATATAGTACTGAACAATTAGCATATTGGACAAGAGAAGAGGAGAAAAGAATAGAACTTTATGAAAAAGCCTTGAAATGCTATAAAAAAGCGATCAATATTGACCAGGCAGACGGAGATGCTTGGTTTAATCTCGGTAACGCATATAGATACTTAAATCAGTTTAAAAACGCAATAGAAGCATATGAGCATGCAATTAATATCAATCCACGAGATTTTGACGCTTATTACAATATGGGTATTTCTTATGAAAACTTAGTTGATTATAAACAAGCAATAGAGTGCACAGAAAAAGCATTAGAAATTAATCCAAGCAAAGAAAGAATCCAAAATCGTCTTAGAAAACTAGAGATTGACAAAGAAAATGTAGAAAAAGGCGATAAACTTGTCGCAAAAGGTAAAATTGCACATGAAGCTATTGACTTAGGCATATCATGTCTAAATGAGAGGGATTTCAACAATGCTTTAGAACACTTTCAGAAAGCATATGAAATATATAAAGAAGCAAATAATTTTATGGGGCAGGCACATGCCTTACGTTATTTGGGATTAACTGCGAAGTATCAAGGGGACTGGGCAACATCTTTAGAATGTAATCAGAACGTGTATGAGATTTATTCAGAAACTAACCATAAACGGGGCATGGCTGAAGCAGCCCATAACATGGGTTTTATTTATTTTCAGTTAGAAAAGAATCAAGAAGCCATTGAACGCTTTGAGATATCGACTGAATTGTTCAAGGAATTAAATGACTTGGCAAAACTATCTGATGGACATGCAAATCTAGGTTTGTTATATAAAAAGCAGGGAAATTTTTCCATGGCAATGGACGCTTTTCAGGAATGTTATAAAATTGATGTAGAGACTAATGATAAAAGACACCAAGCGCAAGATTTGCAGGACATAGCCCTGATTGCTCAGGAGCAAGGTGATTATATTAAAGCTTTAGATTCCTTTCAGAAATCTTATGAAATATACAAGGAATTAAACATTCAGGCAGGGCAAACCCAACAAGTAGGGACTATTAAAAACTTAATACGAGCAATTGAACAAGAAAAGGAACTCACTCCTGAATTACATGAACAAATTATGAAAACCAAACAATCGCTTAAATTAGACTAAAATCATTCAACTGGCGTCAGCAAGAAAGAATAACTGCATCAAGTATGTTAAATGTGCGTTTTTCCGAATCGTTCTCTCGTGATTCGTTAAAATTGTTTTAAGGGCTTAATACAAGATTAAAACCAATAAGATTAATTAAAGGCAGATAAAGTCTTTTCAAAAAACTTATGTACTATCATACTGGAGAAGATTTAACTTATTCGGCGGGGAGTCCCCTTCCGAAAGGTGGGGGATGAAAGCCGATAGGTTTTTATAATTTTTACACCGAGTAGTTGTGATGAATATCGGGAGGAAGGCAGGGATACAAGACTCTCGATAGGAAGGCAGAAGATGGAGTCCTTGTGGAGCTAGGATTCGTACAGTTTCTAACCAGCGCGGATAACCGCGAAGGTACAAGTAAAATAGAATTTGGCGAATCCGTATAGTGTGATGCTGGAACTGAGGTTTCCTATCACAGAATGCCAGGTGGACGGGCCATCCTCATAGGGATGA
>JAEOSO010000176.1 GCA_016840315.1 Candidatus Borrarchaeota archaeon
TGTGTTTTTAGCATAACTACATTTATATCGAGATTGCGAAACATGGGCTTTATGGTGTAGTTAGATGAAAACAGCTCAGGAAAAATATGATTATTTGAAGAAACAATTCGGATTAGACTTTTCAAAGGGCATACATTCCTTCAAATTAAACTGCGATTTTTGCCGACAGGAAATTAGGGGACGTGTGATCATTTCTGAGAAGGGTAAAGCATACAATTTCACTGTGAGTGGTGCTTCGTTAAACCCTGACCTAGAAAATATCCATGTGCTTTGCCAAAAATGTCGCCATAAGCTGATGGCGTGGGGAACGATTCAGCGATGGCTTAAATCCGTAAATCGGACAGAAAAGGACTTGCCTAATTGTTCAAACTTGCCTACACCATTTCGAGGTTATTAATTTATCTAATTAATCTATGGGATTGACACTTCCAAACTTGGGAATAGGTTTTCGAACCAGATCATTAGCTCATCTATATGGTCTAATATTTTCTCGGCTTGTTCTTTTCCGTTCTTTATTTTAATGTATGCATGAGTTTTAACAGTTATATGAGTTCTATGATACTGTTTTGTCTGCGCGCGCTAATTAAGGCATCCAATTTGTTAGTTTGCGGCATTTTGGACAAAGCCATTGTTCTGGCTTGCTTAACAGTGTGTATTTCGCACCACATTCTTTGTGATGTATCGAATATCCACGCGCATCACTTGGTCTTTGTAATTGCATTCCTCGTAGTCGATAAATCGCTGAAAATATCTTTACAAAGGGATTCAAACTCTTGGTAAAATCCGCGAAATCTACTTCTTGAGTAAACAACTCTTCTACATAATCCCAATGAGGATTAGAATTTGGATCAAATAAGATATAATAATCCAAATAAGGAATGGGAAAATGTAACTGCTGGAATGACTCAAATACGTAGACAGATTTCTTCTTTTCCTTCTTCTGTGCGTAAACGACACCTAATTCGAAGTTTACCCAATTCTGCGTGTAGATGGTTTTCCCATAATCCTTGTCATTTATGACATTTTCAGATAGGAACATAAAAAATAGCTCTGATCTATCAATCATGTCACGTATTTCCTCAGCACCTAATTTTCCTTGTTCAATTTTTTCAAACTCTGCAACATTGGGCTTTATTTTCGCTCTTTGACATATTTTGAACGTGCTGTTAACAATTTTCAAATCTTTACTGCTATGACTTATGAATGCCTCCATCCAAACACCCATTATCAACAATACCTAGCTGGATAGATTTAACAATTCTCAAAGTTGCATGCATGCATGTTGTTGCTACCTATACTTTCTCAAAGTCTTGTCAAATCTGTAAATAGACAAAAGAATCTGAACCAATAAATCTAACTCATTAAGACATCCAGAAAAAAGGACTCGAACCTCGATTTCTCCGTTTCTTTCAACTGTTCCGACTTCAACATTCATTGCCTGTCGGTTGATTAATACTTGCCGATCTATTTTATAAAATTTTTGTGCGCACGCGCAACAACAACATTTTTCTGAATCGTGCCAACATGTTAATGATGAACATGATAGTAGAGAATGTGGGAAGATGAAAGCTGGGTCAAAGACATACTTATTCTTGGGAATTGTAGGCGCTCTTATTTCTTTAAT
>JAEOSO010000026.1 GCA_016840315.1 Candidatus Borrarchaeota archaeon
TGTAAGTCTTTAGCTTTTACATCATTCATAGTCGTGATTACTTTTATCACTATTATTTTAATGTTACCTCATTGCTTGCCTTTGCCATAAACATAAACTTTTTTTTTATGAAAAATCTATATATAATAGAAATAACTGATTGATTAGGGGAGAGAATTATGAAAATGCCTCCAAGTGGTGGTCCTATATACCTCTGATTTTAAACAGTCTTTTTTTTTAATCAATCGACCATGTTTATTTTCCTGCAATTCTCCTTGATTTCAAATATATCTGATTATGTGCACGCATACCAGAAACCAAGCACGCATTGACACTCTTTTTCAAAATGGAGTTTTTATTGACAAGATAGATTCTAGGATTTTCTTCAAGAATATTCGGATCCGAATACTGGCGTGAAATGCAGATTAAACGCAACTCATTACTACAACTTAAAGTTGGAAAAAACAGAGATTAGCGCGCACCCTACTTTTATTATAAATTATTAAGCCTAGGCATGAAGTTGTTAATTTCTCCATACGAACAACCATTTTTTCCCATACATTTATATAATCCACTACACACTATCATTCTATAATGACTTATTCTTATAGGAGAAATTCCAATGACTGAACAATCAGAGTACACACGTGCAAACTTCACGTTTAAAGATCGACACTTGGCTATTATGGACGACTTTCGTGGATCATTACCACGTAGCACATTTCTTCAAGAGCTGTTGGATCATATGAAGTACAATCCGGTAGGGTTTGCGTATTTTCTCACTAAGTTAGCATCACCCACACATAAGGCCAATTATCAGAAGATCGAGAATTTAAACCAAGCTGATTATGAGAGGTTGATGGCCAAAAAACTGGAGGCTGAAACGTAATGTTCAATGTAGCAACTAAAAGCAAGCTCAAGGTTAAAGATATTGATGAGGCCAAAGCTACAGTTGAGGCCCTAGAACTACAATTCAATAAACAACAGAAACTGCTCAAACGACAACAACTTGATTTCAAGTGTGAGAAATGCCACACTAAGATCCAGGTGAGTGAGGGCAAAAGACGGCCTACCTGTCCTAATGAGAAATGTTTAGCACGCTATCATGTAGAGTTTGTATATCCTGGTCCAGTTGAGACTTCACTAGATAGCAGCTTAACGAGTGATTCAATAAAGCCAATAGAACCCCAGCTTAGTGATGAAATCATTATACCAACAATTCACGCTACCTTCAAGGGTTATGCCTTTGAAAGCAGGGTGAATTATCCATCTGCTGAATGTAGCAATGAACAACTATTCTCCAGGATACTGACTGCTAGTGAAAGGCTGCAACACGTTCCAGATTTGTCGAAAGAATCAATACTTTTAGATGTAATTGAACTAATAAAGAGGTTGTATAAAGATGAGTGAATTTCTTGATAAAAGATTAAGCGATATGCTGAAAGCAGTGTTTGAAAAAGAGGGTATAACTCCCTATGAAGAACCGTATCAGAGCCAACATGATATAAAATCAAACAAGCGTGCACAAATGTTGCTAGATAATCCTAGTTTGTTGAAGTGTTTGACAATGCCAGAAATAGATTGTATTCGCAAGACGGGAGTAGTGCCGGATGATCTTGAACAACGACTGATAAAACAACTAAAATCAGAGGAGGCAGGTGAAAAGTAATGGTTTTTTCATATACCGTAGATGGAGAAAACCCCTGGGCGGCCTATCCTGGGGCGAGTGGTTCGGTAGTAGAACTAGTAGGTTCATTCACTGATTGCCAATCTGGCGGTAGTACAATAGCACTAGGCATCGATCACGGCGTACTTAGTATTCACCATTTTCATGCCACTAATTTAACAGATACAGATGAAGAGGTGCAGGTTGCAGTCTCAGGGGCTACAGTGACGATTACAACGGCAACCAATGATGATGATGGTACCTGGCACGCAATTTGTCAAAGAAGAGGATACGGATAAGGTGATTAGAAATGGCAACAGATGCTAATACGGATCTAAGTGCAAATTTTGTGTGCACACATCCAGAAGAAGTGTTTGTCAAAATATTTACAGTAGCTTCAGATCAACGAGACAGTGCTGGAACGGGTGCTACCTTTTCACATGAAATGACAATCTGGTTGACTGCCATAGGCTATGTGATTGGTACTGATATACTCCGCATACAGCGTTGGGGTAGTAGTCAAGTGTTAGTGTTGGTAGCACATTCAACTTAAATTATGCTTCAATGAAAACGAGTGAAAAGCAAAGAAACGGCACGACAAACAAAAGACCCACCTCCTTGGTTATTTCGGAGGGTGAATCGCAGCCTGGAGGAGTCACCCTCCACTCCCTCCTTTTCTATAAGTTATTTATTATCACAGTAGTTGAAACCTACCTTTCACGAAATATTTTTCCATCCATCAGGAAATATTTCTTCTAAATCAGCATAACATTTTTTGCATAAAACTTTACGTTGTAATGGAGGAATCACATACTTTGTCCATTCTTCATCAGAAACACTGAATAATTCAGGCCATAATGTTCCACATAATTCACACATAATTGGAATCAAAATAAAGGGAATCCTAAACGGTAGTTCTTTAGAATCCTTAAAGCACCCACAACCTAATAGTTGTCCTCCACATTTAGGGCAAACTTCCATATCACAACTCCATAAATGGATTTCGCCCTCTTTAACACCACAATCGGGACATATAGTTTCTCTTTTTTTCTTCATGTTTCTCACTTCATGAAAGGACAGATTCACGAAAAAAAAAAGAATGTTAGTATTAGACTGGTATTTGTTTTTGAATGTGCTGCAATATAGAGCCTTCAACTTTCCCCTTGACACTCTCTAAATAATTGATTAACTGGGCCTTGTCAGTACATTGTTTCGCAGCTTGAAGACTTATCAGCAGGCCTTCAAAAAACCCTTGTTGGTAGTTACTCATAGTCTCTCTCACCTACATAGATACTTCTAGCATAGCATACCTATAAGAATTTCGCTAGAACTTATACCATATTTACTATAATGACTAGATATTTATTCTTATGGTTTAATATCTGATATTCGATAATTAGTAATTAGTAAACAAAAAACAGAAAATGGTAAAACAATGGTAGGATGCTAGTTGAAAAAGAGCACTAGTATAGTTTGTTACTTGATTAGAAAAAGTTAATAAATATATCATCAATCTCTCTTGTGTTGCAGATGCTTTTCATAAAAAGTGCGCGAAAAAAAGTAAACCATTGTGATTAAAGATGGGAGATCCGAAAAAGCAAAAGAAAAAGTATAAGAAACCCTTTCAGCCCTGGCAAAAGGACCGTATGGCTCTAGAACTCGAATTAATAGGTAAGTATGGTCTTCGTAATAAGAAGGAGTACTTACGGCATGAAGCGTATCTTAGAAAGCTTAGAGAACGAGCCCGGCAAATTTTAGCAATTCTTGAGACACAAAAAAGAGAGAAAGTGGAAAAAGAACTGCTATCAAGATTAGAACGTCTTGGATTGCTTCCAAAAGAGGCGATCCTTGATGAAGTCCTTAGTTTGACCGCTGAAGGTCTTTTAAAGCGTCGACTTCAAACCATAGTTTTTCGACAGGGTCTTGCAAAATCCGTTCATCACGCACGACAACTCCTTGCTCATGGTCATATAGCATTAAGAGGACAGAAAATAACTTCACCAAGTCGGCTCTTATTTAAAGAAGAAGAAAACGAGCTAACATATGCTGCTGCAAGTCCATATACAGAAGAAAAACATCCAGAACGACCATCTACATCAGTCCCTGAAATTAACGAGTGAATATTATAATTTCTCTTGAGGCGAATTATTTGAGTAAAAGACAGGAACCTAAATGGGGAGTTGCCCATATTTATTCTTCTTATAATGATACTATTGTTCATATTACGGATCTCACAGGTGCTGAGACCATTGCACGATATAGCGGAGGTATGATTGTCAAGGCTGACAGAGAAGAAAGCAGTCCATACGCCGCTATGCAAGCAGCTTTTAGAGCTGCAAATGAGGCACGAGATAAAGGAATTACGGCACTTCATATAACTGTAAGAGCACCGGGTGGTCATGGTGCAAAAACACCTGGTCCTGGCGCTCAAGCTGCAATCCGTGCACTCGCTCGTGCAGGTATGCGTATCGGAAGAATTGAAGAAATCACACCAGTTCCTCACGATGGAACAAGACGCCCAGGCGGTCGTCGTGGAAGACGCGTCTAAATTTTCCTATTTTTTCATTGACATTACTTTTTGTTATTCAAGATATTCACTGGTAACTAGTAAAGAGTTTTTAGGCTTTTTAAAGAAAACTAGAATGGCGCCGGGGGAGGGATTTGAACCCTCGAGCTCCAATGGAGCACAGGCTATCAGTTCTGATTTCCAGGCATGGGCTGCAATTATGAATGCTTGCATCTGCTCCCTACCAGGCTAAGATACCCCGGCTTATTTGTTATTGGTTACCCAAGTTAGATTGTTTTCCAGAAGACGATTTAGTTTAAATATTTATAGGCTACGCATTCTAAAGTCCCCTGCCCGATTATTTAACTTCCTAACTAAATTGAAGCATTATATACATGATATCCTGCTTTTTTTCCAATTTCTAAGACCGTAATAAATTCGTTGTTCAATTTTTCATACACTCTATTGTGACCCCTTCGAATAACTAGTTGAAGAGAGCCATGTGGTTTAAGATAAAGAGGCGCTTCTTCAATAATTTGAAAGATAATCTTCATCCCACTTGAAACCGGGGGATTTGTCACGATGACATCAAATTTATCCCCTTTTACAGGTTCATAAAGGTCGCCCCATCGTATTTCTGCATTTTTTATATCATTTTTTTTGCGATTACTCTTTGCAAGACTAATTGCGCGTCTATTGATATCAACCATGATTACATTACTTTGAGGAAATTCTTTAGCGATAACAATTCCAATAACTCCATATCCAGTTCCTAAATCAAGAACGTGGGAGGCATTATCAGGGATCTGCATATTGTTTAAAAGTAACTTAGTCCCTTTATCTATTTTTGAATGCGAAAAAACATCTGGTGCAGAAATAAGCTCAAAGAGTTTCCCTCGTAGATAAAAGGAAATTACTTTCGTTTTTAATGTGGACGTAGGCGTTTCGGAAGAATATGGTTTTGGCATTATTCTCAGGAATCTAATCTTCCTTTGTTTTTTTAAAGAATTTCCATCCTGGATACTTAGAGCGAGGCATTATTACCTTCTTAGTATTTGCAACTACACCATGATCTATTTCAAGAATGTCTTTGCTCAGCATAATGGCCTCAGCAATAGCAACTGCTTCGCCTTTCTGAGTCAAAATAACTGCAGTTGAGCCTGGCTTGAGATTATCACTAAGTTTCAATACACCAGGTGCAGTTAATTTTGCACCATGACAAATTGCATCAACTGCAGAATCACGAACATAAAACTTAGGAAGGTGGACTAATCCGTCTTCCACAGGTTGTATTACCTTACGAAGAAACTGTTCATCGCCGTCCTCTTTCCAGTAATGATACGCGTCAGTCAAGTTTAGAAGAGTAATAAGCGTGTTATCCTCTTTAAACGGACCCGCACGCGTTCTTCGCAACTCTAACATATGAGCGCCTGTACCTAGCACTTCCCCAATATCGTGAACTAGTTTGCGCATATAGAAGCCTGCTTCGCAACCGACCCGGATGAGGACATCCTTACCCAATATCTCTAGAACTTCGGTAAAATAAACCTTCCGAATCCTTAAGAGCCTCTTCACGGAAGACCTAAGAGGAGGGCGTTGATAAAGTGCCCCCGTAAATTCTTGGCATACTGCCTCAATTTTCTCAGGTGCTACTTCTTTGTGAAGACGCATTACGCATACATATTCTTTTCCTGCAGGAAGCCAACTTTGTACAACCTTCGTTGCACGTTCCAAGGCGATTGGGAGAATGCCAGTTACTCCGGGATTACTCTATTCGGCAATTCTTTTGCAGAACTCTAGAGTCCCTCCGTGACCAGCTTTGTTCATATAGAGTATTCTTTTGACCCATGCCACAACTTCATGGCTTGTTGGCCCGGCAGGCTTGTCTAAATTGATTATACCGAATTTAACATGCTCTTCAATGGGTCTTTCAGTAGGTATATTGCCCCATTCGCCAGTCGCCTCCTGTGCTTTGATGAGCACATCTCCCCGCACATCACTAGGTAGGCGGCCTTTTTCCATTTCTTCACCTTCGCATTTCATAACAGCATAATAGTTACTAAGATTCTCAAAAATTAGTGGTTAAAAAATTATGGTAGAACTATCTTTACACGATCTTTCATTAAATCAGTTTTTCCAGCTGCTTCGAGCGCTTGAAGAACTGCTTCGTCAGTCGCGTTGCGATCGATATCAATGTTATCTGATGTCGGTTCAATGTGTCTTATTGATGCGCGTCGTCTTTTTACCCCATTTAGTTCTTTGGGACCTGTAACAAGTACCACGTTTTGATCAATGAGATCTACTATTACACATTTTCTTCCGGCCTCTCTACCTGCTGTTTTTACGCAAATGCGTCCATTTTCTATAGCTGGCATTCTACTTGTCACCTCCTTTGAATTCTCTTATTGCAGTTATTAGGATATTTGTAATTGAATCAATTGACCAATTGTCAGTATTGAGAATAATATCAAAGATGCTGAGTTCAGTAATGTCAATATTATAAATTTTTTTATACCGCATTCGTTCGCTATTTTCACGCCTTGTCGTTTCACTTAGGGCGTCTTCATAAGAATTTTCGTCTCGTTGAGCAATTCGTTTAGCACGCACATCTAGTGGTGCCGTCACAAATATTTTAATGTTGGCTAGATCTTTGCATATCCAAGCTGTCAAATGTCCATCTAAAACCACATTTCCTTTTTTTGCTTCCTTTATACTTCTTTCATCAATCTCTTTGTCGATATCAATGTTGTTTTCTGCAAATCTACTGAAAGTGCTTAAATCCATGTTTCTTTGATGTGCCATTTGCCTAAAGATTTTTCCTGCCGAAATATGTTCCAATTTAAAGATTTCCGCAATGTGCTTAGCAAAAGTAGATTTTCCAGCCCCGGCCTTCCCAGAAATAGCTATTGTAAGACTTTTCTTTTCGGGCAAACTGTTCACCAATCTATTGAAAAAGAAATATTGGTAAAAAAATGATATTAAGCTCTTGCTGCCTGCTTTGTGAGTTCTTGCAAGCATTGATGGCAGAGATATCCGCCATAAGGTCTCTCTGGACGGCGATGTGTCTTAGGTAATTTTCTTATTTCCGTTGGGAGAAGTCTTGGAATTCCTGATAAAAATCGCCTACAGTTTGCACATTTACTCTTTCTCACTTTTTTCTTCTTATAATGTGTCGTTGTTCGACCGCCTGGTAATTTCATTTTTGTTTTTTTCATTTTTCGAGTACGATGACGTGGTGCTGGCATCTTAGTTTTCACCTACCTTTAACTGTTCTTAGTTCAGAATAACTGCTAATGGTTATCGAAACCCAGACATTCCACCCATACCCATTTGTAAACCAAGGACCTTCTGGACTATTGTACCGAAAGCAAAACTGGTCATCGCGTACCATCCCCAAAAATACATATGATGCAAGTTATCGATGTTTACGCCAAAGAATTCTATCGGGAAACTGAAAGGAAGTACTACCACAAATCTAGCTATCTCACCTCCCATTACAGTTGGCAAATACCCGTTATAGAAGCCATTGAGGATCCAAAACAGAGCGAAAAACGGCGCCATATAAAAAATCATGGGCTTAAACCGTTCCGTCATCACCTTGCTCTGTATCTTCTGAATATACTTCTCCTTGCGTTTAACCTTACGATAGAGCCGTTTGTTCGCGGTTTTTTGCGCTTCGGCTTTTGCTTTATTCCACGTGGAAATTTCCTTTTGATATCGATTAAGCTTATCCATATCCATTACAACGCGCGAGACCACGCTAATTAATATTGATAATAGGAGCGATAAACTCAAGACGAACAAAGTGGAGACTGGACGCTGTCCTATACCAAGGGCATATAAACCCTCATAAAATGGAATTATCAAATCCCACCATACCATAACTTACTTCACACCCCTTAATACGACTGCTAATTCCTCTGCAGTCTTATCGACCATACCTTCTTGATTGTTGATAATTTTGACAGTTGCGCCCGACAGGACACTGCATGCAATTGCAGCTGCCCGACATAGGTTTTGATAGGTACTTATTTCCGTTGTAGAATCTTTATCACGAAGTCTGCTTTCATCTTTTGATCGTCTACTGAATATAGACTCTGGTTCTGCTTCAACAAGTACTATTACATCTGGTTCAAGTGTAGTGACAACCCAATCGGGCAATCCTGCTAGATAGCCTTCGGGCGTTTTTATAAGCATATGTGTATCGACTATTAATAATTTTCCCTGTTCAGTCCTTTTAGCGATAGTTTCTGCTGCTATCTTTTGAATCTTCCGTTGTTTTTCAGGTGGAAGCTGCCGCATTTGATCTCTACTTTCTACAAATCCCGAACTTACTGCGGTCTCAAGCATAACTGAACCATAATTTACTATCTCCACGGTATAATCTTGTCTTGCAATATCCGCTGCTTTATTTAGGACGGTTGTCTTACCTACGCCTGGAATTCCTGTAACAATAGCAACACGTTTTTTTGCGTCACTCAATATTTTTTGCTCCGTGAGGCTCATCCAAATCCTAAGAAGTCTCGGAGAGCTGGGTGAATATCTGCCAATCGCTCTTTAGCAATTATTTCGTAGTATTGCGAGATAATCATAGTCGCCAGTAAAATACCCATACCTGTGCCGAGCGCTCCAAGGTAGTCCGCAAAGGCCGCTATAAGTCCGATTGTCACACCACCCCAGATCGACACGGGTCCTATATAACGCTTCAGCAATTTTTCAAGGATTTTTGGACTGCTCCTAAATCCGGGGACCATCATCCCGGCATTTATGAGTTGTCTTGCAACATCCTTTGGCGCCATACCGCCTACCTCGATCCATGTGACCGAGAAGATAGCACAAGCGATGATAATGACGATAAGATAAATCACTGCTCGCAACGGGTCTGCTGTAACCAGTTCTAATCCTCGTGGAGGCGTGAGATAGTATACTAAACCCCCCGTGGGGTTAAGTCCTTGATCTGTGGACTCGAATGTACCAATGATGTTGTACCAGAAGTTGCTGTTGCTTTTATTGTAGCGTGACCATAATAACTGCCCAACCATGTAAATATTAGCGAAGAAAGCCGCAGCTAAAATGACGGGGATATTCGAACTGTAAAAGAATTTGATAGGATATCGGCCCTTAAAACCACGATATTTGGCATATGAAAGTGGCACCTCTATGCGAATACTTTGCATGTATACGACTATCACAAACACAACTGCAGTCGCTATGAATCCTGTCATGTCAGGGAGATTTCCTGGACGGTCGAAGGCCGTAATTGCATCCCCTTCCCAGATATACTGACCAAGAGCTATGAGTGCACCATGATATTTACCATCTTCTGGTGAAATCACGAGCCCCAGAGAGTTCCATGCTACCTGCTCAGCAACTCCTGCGGCAATGAATAAGGAAACTCCTGAGCCGAGGCCCCATCCTTTTTGCAATAATTCGTCCATAAGCATCAAGACTAAACCTGCGAAAATTAACTGAATGAAGATCAAAAGTGTGGTTTCAGGGCGTAGAGTTCCAAATGCTCCTCCGATTAAATAAGCCGTAGCCTGAAAGACAGTCATTACAATGCTTAACACCTTTTGGGCGGCAGTAAATAGAGAGCGGTCATCGGGATTCGAGAAATCCACGTCGATGATCTGACTACCTGATAAAAGCTGCATAATGAGCCCGGCTGTGACTATAGGACCAATACCAAGCTCCATGAGTGTTCCTCTAGAACTTGCAAGGATGGTACGCATCCAGAATTCCGCGAGCTATCTAGGCGATAGTTCTCTAAACGGGTCTGGACCGATACTCTTCGGAAGTCCAAATAGAGGAATTTGAGCCATAACAAGATAAAGGAGAAGACAAAGTACTGTATAAACTGCCTTTTCTTTAAAAGCCACATCCCGATCTGGCTTCCCGACCTCAGGTATGACCCTCGCAATTGGTCCAAAAATGCGCAAAAATGTGCCTGCCAATGATTTCACCTAATTAATATTCAATTCCAATTTTTACGTTATTCCTTAGCAATATAGTCTACTTTTCCCCCAACAGCCTCTATTTTCTCAATTGCTTTTTCTGAAAAACTGTAAGCCTTAACATTCATCACTCTAGAGACATTGCCCCCTCCTAAAATTTTATTATATCCAAATTGTGTGGCATCTATTTCCACTGTTTGATCACTAAACTTGACGCCCTCTACATCTTCTGGAAGGGTTTCAATTAATTCTTCCAACTTGCCAACATTGATGGAGCGGTCCTTTTTTACGAGTTTTGAAGGTCTCTTGAAGCCAAAAGAACCAATTGTTGCTCTTTCAGCTTCTGTCAAACCTGACTTCAGATGTTTATTTTTACCTGCCCAGCCTTTTCCGCCGCGCATTCCGGCTTTTCTATGCTGGCCAACCCTTCCAAATCCATGAACGCGCGATCCTCGATATTTTCTTGTTTTTCTCCTTCTACGAATCACTTTTCGCCCTTCCTTTTGGAATCATATCATTTTTTGTATCAGTCTTTTTATCTCGGTACCTCTATATCCGAGATCTCCTCCTTCTGTAAAGGGCACTTTTATACTCTTAAGGCCTTTTCTTGGAGAATGTAATCGAAATACTTTTTTTAACATAGGCAAATCCGAAAGGTCCGCTTTAAATCCACAAACTGATTGTGCAAATTCTGAAACAGATGAAAAAGAAGTTTTTCTTTTAATAAAGTCATCCGTTACCTTTCTTTTGTTTTCAGCCAATTCGCCTCTTTTAGTTAACAAGAGCTCAACGGTGTCTGAATCGATTTCGCCCCACGTTGCCCAATCTTTTATTTTATGCAACATACCTTGATATGAAGGGCGATCGTCGATGATAACACAGTTAAACCGACGAAATAGGTTAAGCATTTGCAGGGTATCCTCAATAGTTTTTCTTACATTAACCCGGCCTCTTATCCGGATAATTGCCAATCGTTTTCTTTCTTCCACTTATATCAGCCTCAAGCCCAATCTTGTGGAGTCATAATCTTGTTTGTTTCTCGCAATGCGTTGTATACAGCGTATGCGTAGTTAACAGTGGTTCTAGTGTTTCCCCTAGTCTTTGCCCAAATATCTTCGATACCCGCCAGGCGCAGTATAGTTTTACCAACCTCTCCTATTGCTAATCGCGTACCTTTCGGTGCAGGGAATAATGTTATATTAACACTTCCTGCTTTTCCTTTGACTTTGAATGGTACGGTGTGACCGAGTCCACATACACATTCCCAACTTCCACATGAACGCCTAAGTGGGATGACGTTTAGTTTCGCCACGAGAATAGCCTTTCGTATGGCAGGTCCAATTTCTTTTGCCTTCGCACTACCTATTCCAACATAGCCATCTTTGTTCCCAACAACAACAGTTGCCTTGAACCTACTTTTTTCGCCAGCATCTGTTTGTTTTTGGACAAGATTGATATCGAGAACTTCCTCTTGTAGATTCGGAATTAGGGTGTCGATTATTTGGGACTCTTTGATGGGTAAACTCAACTTAAACAACTCATCAACTGATGTTATCTTGCCCTCTTGCACCCATCGTCCTACTCGTGTTCTTGGTATCCAACCTTCGGTAGGATCTTTTTTTACCTGTGGTCTACGACGTCTTCTTCTGGCTTTGGACATATTAATTAGCCTCCTAATCAAAAGAACTGACAATTTTGTTCTTGATTTCATCAAAATGTTCTGGAAGATCTTGAGGTTGTAATCCTCTCTTTACAACTAATGCGAAAAAGCGGCTCTGTTTTTTGCCTTCCTCTGCTTCTGCTAACTGTGTTGCGTAGCTTGCTATGTGATTCCCCTTTACCCTGTTATCCTCGGGTAGCACATCTTCACTATACGGTATTGAAAGCCCTGCATCTAATGCTCCTTTTAATGCAGCAAACACTTTTGCACCTTTAATTGGGGAAATTAACCCAATATCTAAAATCGCATCACTTAATCCTGCCTTTTTTGCGCGAAATCCTGCTAATAATCCTGTAAGATAAGTTGCAGGCATATTTCCACAGTTTCCTTTCCAGTTGAACTTGTCTCGTAATTCTTTAGAATGAACTGAAATAATGACCTGATCTCCCTTCAGATGGGGTTTAAGGATCTGAATAACAACATAGCGATTGCTTCGTCTCACAACAAATCGCAAACGATTAGATAAGAGTAATTTTCGGCGAAGTTGATAATTTGTCTTACCTTCTCTTCTTCTGCGAAACACCACTCTGTATCTTGGTCCATGTCCTCTCATGTAATGCATACTTCCTTTTTGCGCTTTATGCTTAAGTTAAAAAGTTACCGACGATATAACTCGTGTTCATCGATCCACGTTTCTAAGTGCGCCACGCTGCGGAAGATATTGCCCTTCGCCAGCCTATAACACTTACGGTACGTTGCAGGTGTAATCATCCTCCGAGCACGCAGCAACTTGAGGTGTTTTCTTATAGGTCGAATCTTTTGAATCCATTTACGCTTTCTAGGCAGCCTTGCAGTTTTCCTGCCCGATCTACGGCCATAGCCTCGCCTGAGGCCGCGCTTCTTTTTTTGGTGTAATTTTTTGGCTCTGCCACGACTGATACCAATTTCTGGCTTCTTTTTTATGAACCCATCATGAATCAATCGTCTGATGTCCTCTCTACGAATGGCCATCGACACTTCTTCTAGGCGTGTGGGATCAATATATACTCTGGATACACCGACTTTCAATATATCTGCTGCAAGTTCTTTTTGATTTTTGAGCTTCATTTTCAAAACACCCGTGAACTGCTTTTTTGACGGCTCTTGAATAGTTATTATAATTCCTGCAGATTATGTTTCAATTCAGATTTTAAGGAATAAAGAGTTTCTAATATTAGACTTCTTCCTCCAAATCACTTAATTCAAAATCTTCAAATTCAACGTCCTCTATTCTTTCTGTTTCTGAAAGTTCAGCAAGTTCTAGAGGTACTATTGGGTTCACTATGGTTATACCCAAATTTGCTGCATTATCTATAATTTGTGATCTTTTTCTTGCCCCAACTGTATGACCAATTCTTACTATTTCCTCATCAGGGTTAATCATAACTAATTCATCAGGATTGTGAATAAGAACTTCCCTATAACCTAAAGGATGTAGATTTCGAGTATTTTTTGGCCCTTTATAGCCAGTATTTACAGATTTTGGAAGACCTTTCTTTTTTTGACGCATTCTAGAGTCAATTCCGCGTGGTCTCCTCCAGGGTTTTTTGACTCGTTTGTAGCGCCAGCTTTCCTGCTTTCGGAACTTAGGTTTTTTTGCATTCTTCTTCTTACGTTCCCGAAGTAGCTTTGCATCAATCATGATTTTTCCTCCAACTAACTTAATGATCTGAATGTCCTCAATTATCTAAACATTTTCCAAGCATCAATTAGCTTAGTAATTGTAATTACACACGGGGCAGCATTGAGAAGGGTAGTATATTTTTTAAGTGTATCTATCTCTCAGTAAGTACCAACTATACTCCTCAAAACCCTTATTTCTTTTAGGAAGGAGCGAGTTCGTCACTTTACAAATAAATAAAGGTTCACCAAGCAGCGAGGATGCGAAATCGTGTTTTCATAGTTAGAAAAAATGTCTTTTAAAAAAGAGAAAGGTATGCCATCAACTGAGTTGACGTTCCTGATTAATCATTTTCACTACTTGTTCAGCTAAGTCTCTTGGCAGTCCTGGCACGTTTAAGATCTCGTCATCTGTCAAATCTTGCAATTTTCGTCCATTGTTTAATGCCCACTCCGTCACATAGACTAGACCTCGTGTTGCAATTATCGTATCTGGGTTTAATGACATGCTGTTAATTCCAGCTTCTACAATAAAGGCAGCTATGGATGGAAAGTCCGATGGTGCTTGACCACATATGCCAATCTTCTTTCCTTTCTCATTCGCAACTTTTATAACTCGTTCTAGCATGAACTTGACCGCTTCATCTCTTTCGTCGAAGATGTGAGCTACTAACTCGCTATCTCTGTCTAAACCAAGCGTTAATTGAGTTAGGTCATTAGATCCGATGCTGAAACCGTCAAAGACTTCTGCGAACTCCTCTGCTAAAATCACATTGCTTGGAATTTCAGCCATGACATAGACCTCCAAGCCGTCTTCTCCCTGCACTAGACCATTTTTGCTCATCTCCTTTATGACATTTCGTCCTTCTTCAGGGGTACGACAGAATGGAACCATTACTTTGACATTCTTGAGACCCATTACTTTTCTGACTTTGGTGAGGGCTTTACACTCAAGAGCAAACGCATCTTTGAAATCAGGAGAATAGTAGCGGCTTGCACCTCGCCAACCGATCATAGGGTTACTTTCATATGGCTCATAAAATTCACCGCCAATAAGATTAGCATATTCGTTGGTTTTGAAATCCGACAACCGGACGATAACATCATAAGGATAGAATGCGGCACCGATGCGTGCAATACCTTGGGCAAGTTTATCGATAAAATAATCCGCTTTATTATCGTAATTGGCTGTCTTTTCCTCGATGAGTCGAACTAGTTCGCGTAAATCTTTCAGTTTCTCTCGCCCTCCCTCCCCTCTATACATATCATCGATTAGTTCAACGGTCTGTTTGAAGCGAGGATAGTCAAGAAGAGCCTTAGGATGGAACTGGATATGGTCGTTAATGATAAACTCTAATCGCGCCAGACCAACTCCTTGATGAGGCAATTGTCCATGTACAAAAGCAGAATCTGGAACTCCTAAATTCATCATTACCTGCGTTTTAGTCTCTGGGAGTTCAGCTAAGTTTATCTCTTCAATTTCAAATTTTTTAAGACCTCTAAGGATGCGGCCGATGCCTTCACTACAATCGACAGTGACCTCATCATCGTCTTTTAGTAACTTTGTTGCAGTGAGTGTACCGATAATACAGGGAAGACCGAGTTCGCGTGATACAATAGCAGCGTGGCTTGTTCTTCCTCCGCGTTCAGTGATGAGAGCAGCAGCAATTCGCATAGCAGGTTCCCAATCTGGGTTTGTTTGCTCTGTGATGAGTACTTCACCAGGCTTAAATTCACTGAGACGTGATACATCTTCTATAACGTTTGCAGTTCCTTGACCTATCATACTGCCTACAGGTTCACCTGTAAGTATAATATCATCTTCTGAGACCGATTCAGCCAACTTATACGTTCTTAATACATTGGCAGCTTTAATTTCGTGGACAGTTTCAGGACGAGCTTGAACGATGTAGAGATTACCAGTGACGCCATCTTTTGCCCATTCGATATCCATCGCACGTCCATAGTGCTCTTCGATTTGTATTGACCATTTAGCTAATTGAACTACTTCCTCATCAGAAATAATGAATTTAACCTGATCTTCTGGGAGAACTTGTTGTTCAACAGTACCGCCACGTTTGCTATACACTAGTTTCACGTCTTTATTGCCAACTTTTTTATCGATAACTGCATTGTAGCCCATTTTTGCAGTAGGTTTAAAGACATAGAATTGATCAGGGTTTACAGTGCCCTGTACGACATATTCGCCTAGACCCCAAGTTCCTGTAATGTAAACGACGTCTCTGAAGCCAGAGTCCGTGTCAAGCGTAAAAATAACTCCGCTGGAAGCGAGATCAGATCTTGCCATTTGCTGAACACCTACAGAGAGTGCCACAGAGAAATGGTCCACTGCGTTAATGATATGTTGATGATATGCTGCCTTTTCCAGGTCACCCTTCTTTTCGGCTTCTAATGCTTTAAGGCGCTGTAAGTGCATTTGGTCCTCTCGATAAGAGATTGCCCGATTGGTGAAAAGACTAGCGAAGCATTCTTTTACCTTTTCAAGGATATTATCTTCTTTTAGGACGTTAAGGAACGTTTCCTGTTGGCCTGCGAATGAGGCCTCTGGCAAGTCTTCAGCAGTTGCAGATGATCGAACCGCGCAATCTACATCAGTAATTCCCAATTGTGCATTCAGTTTTTTGTAAGCTTCAGCGATAGCTAATTTAATATCGTCAGGTATTTCTGACTGTATAATTCTCAGGCGGATATTATGTCCAACCTCTTGAAGTGTTTCGACGAACATCCTTTGTTTTTCTTGAAAAACAGTTGTAAGTAGTTTAACCTCACCAAAATCTTCATCGGCTTCGGCTTTTTTCATCTTCTCCTCTACATCGTCTTTAGCTTCGATTGTTACTTGAACTTTTTTTATTTCCGAGGCAATAAAATCTTTAAGACCTGAAACAGACTCAATAAAGGTTCTATAGGCGTGAGAAGTGACTGCAAAGCCAGGAGGTATCGGGACATTAACCTTTTGAATCATTTCGCCAAGGCTGGCGTTTTTCCCACCCACTAAAGCTAAGTCTTCATTAGTGAGTTCATCAAAGAAGAGAATGTAGCGTTTATCTCTATCAATCTCGATAATTTCAGTCATAAGGGTTCTTCCACCTGTGGACGCTGAATTTGAGAAGGAATGAAAGTGAAATAGATATTGAAGGACTTTAATGATATATATATTTTTATAGATAGGAGACGATGAACCTATCTGTTTTAGATCTCTTTTGAGGAGGTTTGTGTATCTCTTAAAAAATTTTGGCTAAACATAGTTGACTATCTTTACTTTTGATAATTTTCATACAAAATGAAATATTTTGAAGAAACTCTGTGATTTTAAAGGGGTGATTTGTTGAGTAAAGCAAGCAACCTTGATTTCGAAACCAAGCATTTGTCAACAAAGTACGATATAATAGCACCTGATAAATCGGAAATTCGCCTTTTGCTAACAATAAAAGGCGGGAGTATGGTGCACTGTACACTCCCACCACATAAAACCTCACTCGCAGTCTGTCACAAAACCGTTGAAGAAGTCTGGTATTCCATCGAAGGTCACGGCGAAGTTTGGCGTAAACAGGGAACTAGAGAGGAAATTGTCGAAGTCATGAGTGGTGTATGTATTACTATTCCAACAGGAACACATTTTCAGTTCCGCAATACAGGGAATGAGCCATTACGATTTGTAATAGCAACTACACCGCCGTGGCCAGGCGATCATGAAGCCGTTAGAGTTCAAAATCACTGGAAATAAGTTATTTCCACCTAATAATGTTCATGACATGCTCTCCCCGATACGCTAGAGAACTAAGTATAAAAAATAGAAAGAACGAGTCATTTATTGAACGACTCATAAAGAGCCTTAAGCATTTCATAGGCTCTAAAGAAGAACTCGAAGATTGTGTCGAGTTGATGATGTTCAGCCATCCAGAACACTGTTTGCCATGCTAGAACTACTTCATGAAGTAGAAGTTCTGGAAATTTCGACCGATATTTTGCTACATTTTCGAAGAGCGGATAGAGTTTAAGTATAGGAAATTTAACGGAAAAAGACTTTCGCTCAGATGTTGTACAATGTGTGGGCGATGTTAAGTGTTTTTTTGTATGCTCTACTGCAGAATAGAATTGTGATAGCGCTGTAAAGAAATCAAGATGGCCAACGTTATGGTTTCCTTGCATTTGAGATTCTATCATGATATATCATTACCATTAATTGCTTTTATTCTCTGAAAATTTGAATTCCGAGAAGTTATATTTGCTTTTCGGTATTTCTGTATTTAAGAATACCCAATGTGACATCTTTATGTACAAAAAAAAGATGAAATTTTAAGCGTTAAAAATATTTTCTCTTTTTTTTATGAAGCGCTAAAGAGAGATGCTTGAACTTTAGGATCAGATAAGTTTAAAGATATTGTTTATAGGCAGTTCCAAAATTCTTACCAGCATATTCCGCATTAATTTGGAGTTCATCTTCGATTCGAAGCAGTTGATTATATTTAGCTGTTCTATCACTTCTGCATGGTGCACCTGTTTTAATTTGACCACATGAGAGAGCGGCAGAG
>JAEOSO010000177.1 GCA_016840315.1 Candidatus Borrarchaeota archaeon
CACAGATTTTCCCAGTTAGAACCATCAGAGGGATTATTCCTGTAATTGCCATCTTTATGGTGTACGGTCAGCAGATGCCTGTTTTTGTGAGTAAACTCCCTTCCACATTTGGCACAGATAAGTCCGTGGATCTTGAGTGAGCGTTCTCTGTAACTGTTGACTGAGGATGTGCTTTTTCTTGTCTTCCTGAGCAGATCCTCAAAAGATTTATTACCATCTTTCTTTCCAGACCCTGGCCTTTTGTGCAAGCTGTTACGTCTGTCTCTCATTCTACTGCCCCCTCTCCACTCTGCTTAGTCTACCAAAGTCACAGATAAAATACAAATATTTCAATACCAGAGTCACGGTAAAGTCAAATACGACACAGAGTATGGGTACCTTTTTTCAGGCAATTCAGCCTGTTGAATATAGTATGCCAGTTCCGGAAGCGGCACAGCGGGCTCCCTCCTGGGCAAATGAAGGTTTCAAATACTGAGGTACTTCTTGAAGAGTTGAGGGCAAAAAAACTCAAGTATACGGTCTAGAAAGGATTCAGGTAGAATCTTGCTAACAATTTGGCAAGCTATACTGGAATCATTGGGAGCCTAATCCCACTACAATATATGGAATTTGGCACCATAACATCATTGGGCCGATTTATAACTGACCCACAACAACCATTTTCCTATTATTCTTTTCTGAGAATGTGAGTTCTACTCAGTTTCAGTTTTTTTTTCAGTGCTTCATTTCTTCCGCTTTGAAGTGCACTGGGCCAATATATCAACCATATATCTCGAATAAACCTATTAAGGAAGGCCAGATTTTTCTTGACTTGGAGATCTTTTTGCTATTTTCATAGCTAAAAGTTTTTCCTTCAATCAGTTAATACCTATTAAGAGAGGTTATCCAATAGGAAAATCCCTCAAAATGTACCCTCTTATCTCCTAAAAGGACTTTCAATTTGGTGCTCATATAAATACATTTGAACAGCCTTCCTTTTTACTGATTCGAAGGTTTCACATCATTATATGGTGTTAACCTATAGGGTAGGGAAATAAATACGGATTGATTTGCATATACCCCCAGATTGGTGGTATAGCTGAACCAGTTCAGATATAAACAAATTAGTCGAAACCTTTTTGTCGCTTTTCAAAGAAAGCATGAATAAGGGAGGAAGACAGTATGAAGATACTTCTTGTTTATCCAAAATATATTAATACCTTCTGGAGTTTTAAGGATGCCTTAAAATTTATCTCGAAAAAGGCAACTCACCCGCCGTTGGGGTTGTTGACAGTAGCAGCAATGCTGCCAAAGGAGTGGGAGAAAAAACTTGTAGATATGAATGTAACCACACTAAGGGATAAGGACCTTGAATGGGCTGACTGTGTGTTTGTTAGCGCTATGTGTATCCAAAAGGAATCGGTAAAAGAAGTCATTAGCAGGTGCAAGAAAATGGGTATCAAGATTGTTGCTGGTGGTCCCCTATTTACGACTGGATACGAAGAGTTCGAGGATGTGGATCATCTTGTACTCAATGAGGCAGAAATCACGCTCCCACACTTTTTAGAAGATTTGAAAAATGGATGTGCTAAACATATCTATTCCTCCAAAGAACTACCAGATATAGGAAAGAC
>JAEOSO010000178.1 GCA_016840315.1 Candidatus Borrarchaeota archaeon
TCATTCGTTCCCATAGAAATTTCATGGCCTCCAAAATTTGTTTCTCGGTTACTGTGATAATATCATCAATGTTCTCTCGAATAATCCTGAAGGTATTACTTCCTAATGAAGTCTTGAGACCATCAGCAATTGTATTAGGGTTAATTGAAGGGAAGATTTTACCCGCTTTAAACGAACGATAGGCGTCGTCAGCATTTTTGGGTTCTACTCCAATCACTTGTGCTTCTGGACAAAGACCTTTGACAGCAATAGAAGTACCGCTTATCAAGCCTCCGCCACCCACTGGTGCTAAAATGATATCAATAGAACCTACTTCTTCTATCAATTCATAAGCAGCAGTACCAGCTCCGTAAATAACATTTAGATCGTTATAAGGATGAATTAACGTATAACCATGTTCGTCGGTTAATTCTGCAGTTTTTTCTGCGCGATCTGTAGGTTTAATCCCACATAAGACAATCTTGGCTCCATAACCACGCGTTGCAGCCATCTTCACTGGAGAAGCATTTTTTGGCATAACAATGATCGCGTTAACGCCCAAAAGTTTCGCTGCCAAGGCAACTGCTTGAGCATGGTTGCCAGAAGAATGAGTGATAACCCCTTTTCGCTTTTCTTCAAGAGTTAATTGACTAATGGCATTATATGCCCCGCGAAACTTAAAGGCACCCATGCGCTGGAAATTTTCGCACTTTAGAAAAATTTGTCCTTCAGTTATAGCATTAAGGGTACGGCTAGTCATTACTGGTGTGCGATTGGCTATTAGCCTGAGTCTTTCACGTGCCGCCTCAACTTCTTTAAACATATTTATCGAGAAAGTTGGGAAAAGAAGTGTTTAAAAATTCTTCTACCACCTAAACTTTGTGTATAAGGTTGGTTTCTCTTATTGAAGCAACGATTCAGTAAACTACCACCCAACAAGTTGAGGTGTCTTCTTGCTAGGGGATTACAACCTATTTTTTAGAGAGGTAAGCTTCACAAATCAAGTGGTTTTCTCTCAATGCAATTATATTCGCACACACTTATTCCTTTTTCTTTTTTTTCTTTTTAACTTGCTTTCGGCCTTTTTTCCCCATATAATTACACCTCTTTACGCCTAAAGATTTTAACATAAATCTATAAATACTTTTAGAACAAAAAAAAGCTTGACGCGACTCTACCGATTGGCTCTTGATTTGAGTCTGTCGCGTGCGGCCATAACTTCTTCAAACATATTATCAACTAAATCTATGATAAACGAAGTAGGGTTCTGTTCTAAGTAGAAATACAGACTTTTACGTGTAAAAAGGACGTACGCTACGGCGAACTTTGGATAACTAACTTTAGTTATCCAGCCAAGTGAACTACCTCACGCTAAAGCAGTGAGGCTTCCTGCTTCTCCGACCGAACTTGCTTTCACATAGGGAATACGGTTTAAGTATTCCAACGATGCAAAAGTAGAGGATTCAGTCTCCACAGGCTTAAAATCCCTACGTCCCGTAGGTACTGCTAACGATCGTGATGCAATCGGAGTATGCACCTTGTCTGCAAGTGTGCGTATTATCCCTCCAATTGCCGTTGATATCTTCGTCATACCACCTATATAACTATTAGGGAGACCCCTCGAT
>JAEOSO010000098.1 GCA_016840315.1 Candidatus Borrarchaeota archaeon
CCACAGTCACAGCGCATAACTCGTTTCCAAATTGGCATAGAGTGCAGTTTACCACACACCCAGCATTCTTTAGTCGAGTTTCGTTCGTCAAATTCTATTGCCCTTTTACCTACTCGCCTGGACTTGTAGGTTAGAAAATGCACGAACCGTCCCAGCGCCCCACTGTTATGCGTGGCGCGGTTCAACCCCTTTCTCAGGTGCTTCGGCACGTTTTTCGATTGTGCCATGCTCCTCCCCCAGCTGTCGGAAGGAGACTTCCCGCCGATTAAGTTAAAACGGTTTCAAGATTTTAAAAAGAAAAAATTCAGTTAATTTATGAATGTGGAAAACTTACAAGATTTCTGATATTTTCTCTACTGCTCGTTTCATTTCCAAAAATATTAGCCCTAATTTCGCCGCTTGCGTTGTGCTTACAGTTAACACTGCATTTTCTCCCGCACCACTCGCAATAACGTGTCCTTCTTTTCCTTCCACAAAAATTCTTTCTAATTCACCTTTGCCAAGCTCAATTGCTGCTCTTTCACCTAGCGAAAGCATTGCAGCAGTCATAGCAGCAATTCTTGTTTCATCTATATCTCCAGGAAGGTCACTAGTTATAGGTAGTCCCTCCACGCTAACTATTGCTACCGCTTCTATTGATGCAACGGTTGTTCTAAGCTCCTTAAGAATTCTTAGTAATGCGCTTTCTTTTTCCTCCATGATGCCACTTCCTTCAAAACCCATTTTGATTTCAGAAACAAGGTTTACTTATAAAATGAATTGCATGTTAAATACTCCTCATTGAGGTAATCTTAATCTTCACATTTAACTTTATCGGCGAGAAGGCTTCTTCACTGGATCCGACCTTCACCATTTACCGAAAAGCGGAGAGTTCTTTTTATAATACCTTTCGTTGTTTATCTTCAATTTTTTGAAGATTTTTCGCTAAAATTTCACGGGCAAGAGACGTGAATGCGCTTTTAATACCTATTCCTCTTGTTGCAATAGTTTCGTAAGTATGATACCTGTCCAAACCTAGTTCAGATAAGAGTTTCTTTTTTGTTATGGAATCTGGAGCATCTCGTTTATTTAGCATAATCACGATCGGAAGATTACTGACAAGTCTATCACCAAGATTATCTCGTAATTCTTCAATACTGAACTTGTTGTCAGGCATCATATTTCGCGAACTATCAACAACGAAAATAACCCCGTCAGTGCCCTTTAGAACTACATTTCTCTGGTGTTTATGACGTTTTTGACCTGCAACTGTATATAAATCGAATATAACATTGGATTCAGACGTTAAGGTCGTATAATCGAAATATAGAGTGAGACCGTTTGGATCGTCTACTGAAGTAAAACCGCCTTTATTATAGCCCTCAACATTTTCATGAACCCATTTAAGAGCAGTAGTTTTTCCTGAAGGTGATGCACCCCAGAAAACAATTTTAAAATGAATTCTCCCTGATGCATCTCTTTTCATTTTAACCCTCTGGGAGCCTCATGAATAACACTGAAAATAAACTTTCGGTGGCTAAAAATAGAGTAAAGATAGAATAGAGCGAATATAAAGGGCAAAAAAAATTAGAATTTTTCTAATTCCTTGAGAGCCGCCTCAAGTTCTTCTTTTTCTGCCATTTCTTTTGTTGTTTCAGGTGTTGGTGTAGGTGCTACTGGTTTCTCGGCAAGGAACTCATCTAGAATTTGTTGCAGTTTATCAGATCCTTTCTTGATGACAAGTCGGACCATTCCTATGTTGACATCGGCTTCAGTAATCACGCACAAAACGCCTTTTCCACAACTTGCAGCAAATATTTTTCCATCATCGAATTCTGAAGTCACAATCTTTAGTTCGCCGATGTCCAAGTTCTTTCCTTGTTCTTCACTGGCGCAAAATACTGCACTGGCAATAGCTCCGATACCATCAATGTCAACCGGATAATATGAAAACTTACTAACATGTGCAATCGTGAGACCGGTCCTATCTACTAAGATCACTTTTTTAATGCCGCTTTCGCTCTTTATAATCTTGCTGAGGATTTCATCAAATGCCTTTACATTTAGCATTTTTGATTCACTTCTTGAAAATTTGATAAAGTAATTTTCTTATGATTAAGATTCTACAAGATTCTATATATATTCTTTCTAGTAGGTTTCTCCACAATCGGTCCGTGATACAGAATATGGGGGACTTAAACAGCCTATTAACAAGTTTATGGGAGATATTACGCTTTTCTCTTGTCTTTAAGAACGATTAAGATATATGTTTCCTCTGGTGCAACTAATACTTCGCCATTTTTTGTGTCTATTGTGAAGAAATTCAAGTTCTTCTCCTCTAATTCTGCAACAATTGATTTCGCTTTTCCAACTAATGAAGTAATCAGTGCGGCAACCTTTTCTGTTTTATCAGTATCGAGTGTAGAACTAATAGGGAGGCCCTCAGAATTGGTTACAATAACCCCCCTCACGCCTTCATGCGCTTTCAGTTTCTTCAAGGTTGATTGAAAAACTTTTTGACTAATCAAATAATGGCCTCCGAATCATTTTCGGATGTCTGCGATTTCCAGCGATTACGTCTTTATAGATTATAGATCAAAGACTACCTTAATAAGTGTTTTCTTTCTTTTATTTGGAGGACGTTTAGAGCGCACGACATCATTTCATTGTAATTTATATTAGTCGAGTTTTGTTTTAAGTGAATATATATTACTCCTAAGTATAAAAATGGTAAATCATCAGCGAACTTGGGCTTCATCTTTTCATATAGAGCATTCCTCTTTCACTTCCCTCTGCCTGGGTGAACCTGCTCACATATTCAATTCACGCTATTGACTATCATGAGAAAAACCCTCAATTCTTAGGTATACATTAACTTTTGCATTTAATTGGCAGTTCATTGTCTAGCCGCATTGTTTAAACGTGAATAACGATTCTTTAAAATTTCTAAAACTGCCAAGATACCCCATGCCGTCAGTAAAAGAATTGCAGGAACTGAAGGAAGTAGGTAAAAAATAAATTGTCTAGTCCTCGGTAATAAGAAGAACAAGCCATACTGGGTTGCAAACCACAATACAGGGAGCAATTCTATGTGTTCTACTCTGTTTTTACTGACCATATACACAACATATATACTTGCAGGAAGAGTTAAAGGATAAAGATAAGGATTAGCATTAGCTATACGTTTATATAAATGTTTACGAAATGTAAAAGGCTTAATATTGAAAAGCCAGCCCTCTGGTCGACTAGCAAGCATCTCGGTATACTCATCAATTGGTAAATTCCAATGCCAAGAAAGGTAATATAAGGTAGAACCCAACCACTTCCCAATACCTTCAATGAGCATGATAGGTAAAGAAATAATTAAAAAAGTCAAAAAAGGAATGATTACAAACCATTGGATAAGTTCCCATTTCCGTATATAGAGGAGATACGCTATCACTCCGCAAATGGAAAACACGGCGGAAAATTTCACGCTGCAGGCTAGTCCAAAAAGCACAGCAGACATATAATATCGTTGATATACAAAGGCGAGAAATGCACAGGTAACGAAAAACGCGAGATAGATGTCCAGCATAGCAATGCATGACATGACATAGGTAAGCGGGTCAATAAGTAAGAACAAACCACTTAATAGGCCTACATTCTCATTATAGACCTCCTTACCTATTAAATAGACAAGAGGAGGAATTGTACTTCCGAGAAGGGCACCTATAAATCGCCAACCAAAGGAATTGTCGCCGAAAATAAGAATTCCAAGACCTATCAGATACTTCCCGAGAGGTGGATGCTCGAAATTAGTATCGTGTCCTGTGGATATAATAGATCTTGCAGCTGTAACATAGAATTTCTCATCAGACATTATGTCTGGAGGAAAAGGAATTGTAAGCATCCTTATTACATAAGCTGTGATAAACAAAGAAAGAAATATGAGGAATGGCTTATAAACTTTCAGAGTATTGAAAAAAGTGGTCAATTGGAATTCCATTGATAGCCTTTTCGTCATAAACACCACTCAGGGATCAGGTTTTTGCTAAACTCTTACAAAACATTCGATAGTAATACTAAAAAGTCATCTTAAGACGCTAAAACATATATACCGAAAAATGTTTTAAACATCAGGAATTTTATTATTTTAGGAGAACAAGGCGAGTGATAGATAATGGTGACAGCTGAAGTAAAAAAGAATATAGAAGACGAATTGAATGCGGTTATGGACCACATACCTGCAATTGAAGGTTTAATTGCTTTTAGACCTAAAGGTGAAATTCTAGCGGGACAAACGCTTACAGAACTGAACCATAATGAGATCGTGGAATATTCGATGGCTATTGTTAATGGTGCTAGTTCGTTGGGCAAGGTAGTAGATAAAGGTACAATTGGTGAAATTGATGTTGATTGTACAAATGGATTCGTTGTTGTCATTAACTCTGGAGATGTTGCTCTTACAGCGCTGGCAGGACAAGATGCACGGGCAGAATTGGGCTTAGTCAGATTAAATCTAAAAACCGCCTTAGAAAACATAGCAAATTTGCTAAAATAAGGTTCAATGCGACAGCCGCTATTTTGCTTAATTTTTAATCATCGAAAAATTGCAGTCTTCTATAGAGAAGGTAGGGATTCTTTTTCTTTCAATTTCTGAAGAACGATATGAGTGAAATCGATTTTTGCAAAAAAAGTGTGAGAGATAATTTAATTATAACTTTACGTTTCTTCTTTTTTGTATTTTCGTCCCTTTATTCCGACAGCAATTAACGCGATAACTGTAAACGCGCTCACAGTTAAGGTACCTAAACATAATGGCTGTACTGTGGGCTCTTCTGTTGTTGTTTCATTCGTCTGTTGCTCTGATTCTGTAGGTATGCTAAATGTACAATCACCATCGCCCTTTTCTCCAATCAATGAAATTATATACACATCCTCTGGTGATGAGTACGCACTAGGTGTAAATGATATTTCGAGATCCTCTCCAGCCTGGCTGGCGTCAGCAGTAAGAAGTGTATGGTCGCTAGTGGCCTCTAAGATATCATAAATATTTTCTCCACCGCTTTCCTCTACGAATGGATAAAGTCTCATCTGATACATGTCGACATCTTCGGGTGTTTTTAATTCTAACGAGATGGTGTTACCAGTATAACTTGATGCATCAAACCAAAATGCATAGTAGGTGTGAAGCCTCTCCCGATGTTCTATTAAAACCTCGTATGAATTTCCGGGTTTTGCAACTTCTGCTAAAAAGATGTATGCGTCTTCATCGCCACCTGAATCATATTTATCATTAATTACTTTGAGTTTATACTCGCCATCCTTGTCCGCGTCAAAAGTAATTTGTTCTAATTTTCCAGCGGCCTTTGTAGTTTTTATTGATGCTTCGCTTTCGTCTGGTTCGTATAATTCAAGATCATAATCGGTATCCGTGCCGATAAATGGTCCATATACAAAGGCAGTATACTTTCTGTCGTCTTCTAAAGCGTACTTAAAGGTTTCACTACCTCCAACGGATGATGTAGCATCATAGGGTAAGCCGACTGCGGATCTTCCGCTAAACTTAGGTGAGTCCATTGTCGTAATTCCATTGGATAGAGAATGCACTTCAGCACTGGCCTTTAGAGAGGGTGAACTGATTGTT
>JAEOSO010000099.1 GCA_016840315.1 Candidatus Borrarchaeota archaeon
CCAATGTTCGGTCTGCGGCTACATATATGATCCCGAAGCAGGAGATCCAGATTCTGGTATAGCAGCCGGCACACCGTTTGAAGATCTCCCAGATGACTGGCTATGTCCTGTATGCGGGGCCGATAAAGATGCTTTCGAACCAACTGATTAACAAATGTAAGAAGAACTAAAATTGATTTTCGCAAAATAGTATTAAGGTAAAAAGCGTATTCTACTATTTTTTCTTAGATTCCTTAAAATAAGGTACGTGTCTTAATCCTATTAGATATTTCTTAGAAATCCGAACTCTTCGATTTTGTCAATTCAATTGCATTTATTATGCCATGACACATACAAGCAGTTCCAATAATCATTTGATCGTTTAACAAATCAATAAAACTGAATAACTCGTTGACCGACTTTCCTGGAATGCCCCCTAAGTTTGCAGTTATTTGCTTACTGACCAGTATCTTTGCTGGAAATCCTTTACAAGCATCTTTGAGTAATTCATGTAGGGGTTTTGGTTTCTCAATTCCAGTAACTGGACAGTCCATAAATTCGCAGCAGTTTGGAGCACATTCTAGTCCATGTGGCATAAAACTAGCTACAATTATTCCCTCTTTTTGATTATAACTGTGAATTAAGCTAGGCTCAATTCTTGTCTTTATAAATTGAATCAAATTGGGAGATGGATTTACCTCTATACCTTTTTGGTTTAAGTAAACATACGTTAATTTCGCCATTGCATGTATTGGAATCGCTGGAATGATGTATTCAAACTCAAATCTTTGAAGTATACTAGGTAATTCATTTAAGCTTTCATTGATGGTAAATAATATTGATTTGCCTGCCGGAATTTGTTTAATTTTATCGAAATCATGGTTTCTTTCAAACAAATCTACTTCCGAACGAATTTTACAATGCGGGTTACTGTCAACGATTATAACAGAAAAATTGTTTTTCTTACAAAACTTAAGCGCGGTATATCCTACCTCTCCACCACCAATAACTAATATTTGCTCTCTTGAAAGACTCATAAATTGATGTTGGTATCATTGCCCTTAAATTGTTCCTGCTGACTATCCCCACTCAAATTTAATTATCGAAAAAAAAAACAAAACCATGTCAATCATATTATGATATATAGGAGTTCTATTAGAATTGAGGTTGAAGTATCCTTCTTGAATAAGAAACATCCTGAGGTGGAGATTGCTTGAGAGTTATAAATATGTATGCTGAGGTGAAGATTGCTTGAGAGTTATAAATATGTATGCTGAGGTGAATCCTGAAATATGTACGGGTTGCAAGATTTGTGAAAAGGTATGCCCCATTTTATCTGTCAAGGTTTTTGGAGAGAAAAAAGAGAAACGAGCAGTTGTTGATTTGAGTACTTGTGTGGGGTGTGGGGCATGCGTTGAGAGATGTGATTTCGAGGGGGCAATTATATTGAAAACTTTAGAGAAGTCCAAGATTATAGGTGTTGATCCTAAGTCAGTAGATGAAAAAGAGATAACTGAACTCTGTCTTGAAGCAAAAATACATCCAGAACAGATAGTGTGTTTCTGTACCGGGACAAGGGCAAATGAAGTGGCTGCAGCAACCTTGTTAGGAGCAACCTCGCCCGAAGAAATCTCAAGAAAAACTGGTGTTAGGACTGGGTGTAAAGTTGAATGCATTGAACCCATCCTTCGACTCCTTAAAGCTGCGGGAATTGAACCCACGCCTGTTGAGAAAGGTTGGCAGTGGTATGGAATCACTCCTACAATATGGGATATCCCAGAAGAAGTTATCCAAAAGTATTCGGCCAGAGGATTTTATTTTGAGGAGGATAAAGCCCTGCTGAAGAAACTTTTAGAGAATGTGAAATAGGTGGCGATTAAAGATGGTTGTTAAATTAGAGAAGCCTGTAAGACCTCTTCCTCCAAAACAATCTAGATACGGACCAGATCCAGATCACATCAAAACTAGAACCTGCGATTTAGAAAACATCGTGTCGGTAAGAGTAAGAGAGTTTTTCCGTGATATACCAGAAAGTATTTATCCTAGCGAGAGAGGAATCAAAGCGGTTAGAGAAGCAACCGTAAATGCACTCACAAATGTAGATATGAGTATGATAAAACCTGAAAATTCTGTTAATATACTTGGATCCCACCATGGATTCCTACTTGCTGGAGGAGAACCGTATGCCGAAATGCTCAAAACAATTAGAGATATTATTGCAGATAAAACAGGTTCAGAGAATCTCCGTCTTAAAGTTGGAGTTGGTTTAAGATTCAGAGAATCTGACGAGTATATACGAAGATTTGGTTTGGATGAGTACTTTGGTAAAGGAAAAGCGAAAGGTGTAGCTCCCATTGATGAAGGAATACCAATAGAAACTGAGATTGGAACGCTATATGGCATTAAAAGATGCTATGACGCTGATTGGATAGTCCATGCGCATAATAGCGATGTAAGAGAGATTCACTTCCATAGACATGTCGATAAGGCAGTAAAACCATTTGGAATGTCTTATGCAAGGATTGAAACTAGATCTACTTATCACCAAAACCTGGGACCAAGAAGTGCTAACTTTGTTGCAAGAGCCATTTTCAACTCCGAGTTAGTACAGAACAAGTGGACTTTTGCAACATTTCTAAAACCTACTCCCGCTGGAATTGCTGGTGTGGATGCTGACAATGATCTTTTTGCTTTAGATGAACGGTTAACGAAAGAAAATTTCAGACATTACGGAAAAATCCTGAGTTTACTTAGTCAAATTGATGAATGTATCGTTGTTTTAGATTTTCAAGCTCCTATTCCATATGTATTCTCTGCAGGGATGATTTTTGCGAATTTCTCAGCAGCAAGCGTAGATATATTTGACTTGGATTATCCTTTACCAGGTTACACTTGGTACACTGAGGCATTTTATGGAACAGATGACAGGCCTTTGATTCCAGACACCCCGCCGATAAATCCTGCGATTAAGGCGATGGTAATAAATTATGCTTGGGGCGGGTATCCAAGCGTTTTCTGGGCTAAAATGATTCCTACAATCGTTGTAGGCGAACATCAGGCGGATGTATTCGACAAAGATCCCCAAAACATTGAGTTTATGAATCATGCAGTAGTTGCAAAGGATCTACAAACGGCGATCGAATTTACAACGAGGATTGCTGATACGGATAAGATACTAATCTTTGATGGAGCAACTGAAGCGATAAATGTGAGCAAACCTCTGGCAGAAGAATTAGTTGAAAAAGTTACTGAAGTCGATAAAGAGGTTGAGCAAAAGTTAATACCAAAATGGTGCAGGCAGAGAGGAATAAAAATTGAGAAACAGATATGATCAAAATACTGATTTGAGAGATCATATCTTCCATAGTATTTTAAACAAGAGAGTTGAAGCAAAAATTTGGACAGCCGAGAGAGGAGTGGTTGCAGGGATTAAGCGAATCGTTAACAAGGCTATGGAGTTAGGATTGAAAATAGAGCCCTTTTTTTCAGAAGGTGATGAGCTAGAGTATAATGATATAATTGCAAAACTAACAGGAACACCCAAACAAATTGCCATCGCTGAGGATATACTCATTGGTCTCATTTCTAAAACATCCGGCATTGCTACTGCCGCTAGAAAAGCCGTCAAACTATCTGGAGGAAAAATTCGTATTGTGTGTGGCGCTTGGAAGAAAATGCCTTTTCAGATAAAATTCGAGATCAGAGAAGCAATCAAAATAGGTGGCGTGGGCATAAGAATTTCCTCCGATCCTTTTATTTATTTAGATAAAAACTATATCAGGATGTTTGGAGGTATAAAAGAAACGCTTGAAGCTGTAGAAGAATTTGATATGATTAAGGTTGTGCAGCTTAAAGGTGAGACTAATGAGATTTGGAAGGAGGCTTTAGTAGCAGGGTCTTCGGGTTCAGATTTTATTATGATAGATACAGGGAAGAACGAGGACATCACAGTAGTATCTAGAAAATTGAAAGATTTGGGGATCAGAGATTCAGTAAAATTAGCGTTCAGTGGTTCTATATCTTTAGAAAGTATACCTGACTATCTCAACTTTGATGTAGATATTCTTGATGTTGGAAGGGCCATAATTGACGCCCCCATGCTAGACCTGAAACTGGATGTGGTATAATGGAAGTCAATCTTCTTGGTAAAACGGAATTGTGGATTACAGGCATTTGTTTGAGAAACGTAAATTTAAGTGAACTTGCTAAGGTTGTTTCAGAGACGCTTGGTCTCAAAATGGAAGAAGTGTTTGTCATAGATGCAGGGCCAGATCATGTTGTGATTGACGTTATAAGAAACACAGTTAAAGCTGAGCACATATACGGGAAGAAAACAGAGCTGCTAAAGAAATTAGGAAGTATTGCAGGAGTTGAAGTTTCTGATAGAACAAGTATCCATTCTGAGGGCGTTTTAGGATTTATAGAACTAGACGAACAGTTTGCTCGTAAGGTTTTAACTAAAACAAAAGATATCGCAGATGAATTGAGGCAAAAAATTTCAAGAAGATGTATGGTCTTCCCGACGGGAGAGGAGGTAAGGAAAGATATTATCAAAGATACAAATTCTCCTTACATTAAAAAAAGACTCGAAAGTGAAGGATATAAGGTCGCTATAGGCCCTGTATTACCAGATGATGAATATCTAATAGCTGCGGCCGTTATGAATTCTATAGATGAAGGATACGGTTTAATTATAACGACAGGTGGTGTAGGGGCTGAAGCTAAGGATCGAACAATTGAAGCTTTAAGAAAGATCGATCCTAAAGCTGCAACTCCATACATTATGAAGTTCCATCAAGGTACAGGTAGGCATGCAAAAGCTGGTGTGATGATTGGAGTTGGAACTTTCGGACTATCTATCATAATATCGCTTCCAGGTCCTAATGATGAGGTAAAGTTAAGTTTAGAGCAACTTATTGAGGCATTGAATATGGAGTTTGATAAACACGAGTTGGCAGACAAAATTGCAAGAACTATCAAAAAAAAGTACATCCCGAAATGTTCAAGGACTTAGCCTATAGTAGAGGAAAGTATCATTGAGAAATTAGCTGGAGTGGGGAACGGGAGGTATCCTTCTTGGTTAAGCAGTCATTGAAAAAGATAATAGAAAAAACGATTGAAGATTACAATAAATATCGAGCCCCTGAAATTACTGCGAGATTGATCTCAATCGATAACAGCAGTTTTAGAATTGAGTTAAAGGTGCACTGTCATACGTGTGGATTTTATGATTATTTTGATGACTTTCGGTTCTTGCTAGAAGAAAATAATGTGAAAACTAAGATAATAAAGATAGATGAAATTGATGAAGGCGCTATTGGTGACATCCTCCCCACCCTATCGGATGGGGCTTCCAGCTTTCCATCGTGGTCTCGTTCCCTCACGGGAAGCGATGCTTAGCCTACGTCTATGGGCTTACGGAAACTTACCAGGTTGCACACGCTGCTCAATCACTATTCTGCCCCTTATTCAGGGGAATTTCTTGCTATGCTGGATAGCGACCTCATGCACGGGCTTCCTAACGCTTACCCCTGTCACTATGCTGACTGGTCGCTTATGGGAGGATACACCTCCACCCCAGTCGGGGAATTGCGGGTGCG
>JAEOSO010000179.1 GCA_016840315.1 Candidatus Borrarchaeota archaeon
AGGCGGGCGGGCCGTCTCATCAATAATGTCCACAATCTCTTTGTCTGGCTATCTCAGACCTAGGCAGCCGCCCGCCTGGATCATCGGTAAAGAGCGTGCATAGCAGGCTTCCCAGTTCGTTGCCTGAAAAAAGACACCCATACCCGGGACTCGCAATGACAGGAATACTAACGCTTTTCAAAACTCTTGCGAAATTCGGGATAAGTATCTGAGGTATTGTAAAAAGATATCTATTGAAATTCATTAAAATGTGTAATTGCGCAAATTAAGACCTATCAATAACTATAAGCGGCGGAAATATAAACAGCCAAGTTTTCTATTTCAGCATCCTGTATCGTAGTGCTATTAGCTACAATTTGGGCTTCCCCTTCCCCTAATCCATATGACATGCCCAGTGTAATGCTTGACATTCTGTGAAATAAACTAAGGCTTAACGTTACTCCATAAATATCTATATGCTCCGGCTGATTAACGTTACTAGATGACAATGATGGCGTATTAGCCTTGTCCGTAAAAAAACCGGCCCGTGCAGCAAGAGTGTCTGTGAAATAATACTCGGTTCCAAGAGACAGGTTATAAATGGCTTCTTTACCGGACACCTCTTCATAGTATCTGATATCTCCTGATAGTAGCAACCTTGGAGAAGCAAAGTATGCAACCCCCAAAGAAGTGGCAAGGGGGAATTTGTCTTCTTCGCTATCCATTGAGCTTTGAAGGGATATTGTATTTGTGTCACTGAAGGTGGTTGATAGCGTATTCCTGAAAATAACCTGTTCTTCATGATCACTTGAGGTAACATATATCTTTGAAAAGGATAAACCAATTGCAAGCTTGTCTAATGGTTCCCAGATCACTCCAAGTATAGGTTTGTATCCCCAATCTGCTTTCCTTTCATAATAGTTAATAAGATAATGTTGTCCCTGCTCAAACTGAAGGAGCTGGGTTCTGATAATTTCTAAGTCCCTGTAATAAACGTACAGTGTTGCTCCAATACTAAAAGAATCGGAAAATTCATATGCATAAGACGGTCCGAATAAATATGTTTTGTCATTGTCATTTATGTTTATCGTATATGTTTCAATGTTGTTGTCAGGGTATATGGATTTGATATTATAGAAGGTCTGCTTTTGGCGTCTTTGAATTGAATCCGATACGGCATAGGATAGACCAAGTTTTCCGCTCCCGAATTTCCGAACCATTCCGAAAAAATTCGGAAGCAGACTCGAAGACTCCTGTTCCCAATCAAGAGTATTTCCGTTTACGTCCCTTAATGCGTGTTTGTAAGTTTTTACCGATGTGCTGAAAGCATTTGCACTGGCAGATAAGCTGATATAAGGAGTGAAAGCTATTCCGGCAGGATTGTAAAAGCAGCCAGCAGGATCGTCAGATATGGCAGTGTAAGCTCCACCCAATCCTGCAGCTCGATCACCAACAAGCATATTTACATAATGAAAATCATCCGCAAAAACCCCTGGAGCAACAAAAAAAATAAGACAACAACAGATCATATAGTAGATTTTAGCGTTTGATATTTTCACAAAATCTCTCCCTGGCCTTTGCCTTTTTCACATC
>JAEOSO010000180.1 GCA_016840315.1 Candidatus Borrarchaeota archaeon
TGAAACGAAGCAACAATTTTCTGGCATGCATGCTGAACGGGGTCGGTTTGTTTTGTGGTGGAGTCGGCCGGATTTGAACCGACGACCTTTACCCGGAAGCGCCCCTTGGCGTCTCCCTCGGTTTGCATTCTACTCACACATAATTTCACGCGCGAACGGCTATTTATTGCCCCCTAAGAAGAAAGCCGAGGTAGTGGGGGATGGTCAGGGATCCTCAAGAACCTTGGAATAATTCTCCTTAAATTATTAACCCAAACCTGAAATATTATGTAAGGACAATTGTCTAACCGATGTGATTGAATTATGGAAGATGTGATTATAATCCTTTCAGCATTATGGGTAGCTACAGAGTTAACTTATCTTTATGGGGATGTGATGCGAATATTTAGCGGCGACGCGGAAAAAATGTTCGCAGAGCAGGCGAAATTTACTCAGGTAATGTGGTTGGGAATCTCAATATTAATGGTGATTCCGATTGTTATGGTTTTCCTGTCCCTGACGTTGAACTATCCTGTGAATCGCTGGGCAAACATCATCGTAGCCATATTCTTTTTTCTTTTTAATCTCGTTGGACTGCGTACATACCCTTCAGCTTATGACAAATTTTTGTTAATTGTAAGCATGGGGTTTAATGTACTGACTGTTTGGTATGCATGGAAGTGGGTCTAAACAGGAAGGTTAGCCCTAATAACATACTTTCATTGTTCGCGACTTTCGCGCGCGTGATATCTGCAACGTCCATTGATGAATGGTTATGTTTCGATATTGTGTCCGATTTTCGGAAAATTCTTGACGACTCTTTAAAAATTTTTTTAAAAATAATCTTTAAGAACATTTTCTAGTAAATCTGGGTGTGGATCCACTCCCCAACTTTTTTATTAGTAATAAGAGTTACTGTGAAAAATTTCTTGAATTATCTTTTTTTCTATTAATCCTATTGCTCGAAGCACTAAAGCTTCAAGTTCATCAGATGATCAAATTTTACGAGAATGCTATATTAATAATATCCTATTTGTAGGAAAAATATCATTTTGTGTTGGTTTCTAATTGCTCAGTTGGGATGAGGGAGATCATTAAAGCTTTAGAGTTAGATAAGTTCTTTGATTGCATTGTTTTCTATTTTCTGGTCTTCAATACATGCTTATAAGATTGCACATGTTAATTCAAATCGGTTTAAATGGATAAGAGAATGCTAGGAAGGACTGGACATAAAAGTACACTGATTACTTTAGGTGGAGCAAGCTTACGCCCAACTACCCGTAGAGAATCTGATGCTTTCATAAAATTGGCTTTAGATCACGGGGTTAATCACATCGATGTGGCTCCTACATATGGTAATGGCATGGCTGAAAGCATCCTAGGCGAATGGATCAAGGAATATCGAAAAAATCTATTCGTTGCATGTAAGACACAGAAGAGGACAAAAAAAGAAGCCATGGATGAGCTTAGAAGAAGTCTTAAGAATCTCCAGACCGACTACTTCGACCTTTATCAATTGCATGCACTTGATGATCCAGAAGAGCTTAGAATCGCGTTAAG
>JAEOSO010000181.1 GCA_016840315.1 Candidatus Borrarchaeota archaeon
TATTTTTGATTTTCGAGCAAAAAATCAACATTTTGGGCTAAACACATAGGTAAAACACAGCGTATAAGGTAATGGTCGGCACAAATGGGAATATCACATCAGGGAGTGGCCGCCACAGCTATCATAATGGGTAATACGATGTTCCTTGAACATCCCTAAAATTTTTTAAAAAAGGTTTGACTTACGCGGCTGATTCTGGTAATTATCCCCTTTTGCGATTATAAAAGTTAGCGATGAAGTAACTTAGTTTTTTTTGCCGGATGTTGTGATAAATTTCACAATATTAGTGAAAGTTATCACAGGAACAATGTCTCATGAGTGATAAGCGAAAAATTGCGGAAGCAGCTATTGTTCGGCTATCAGTCTATAACCGCGCTCTTGGTGAGATAGAAAAAGAAGGGTTGGAGATTATTTCCTCCGATGAACTGGGAGATAGAATAGGTTATCATGCGACTCAGATTCGGAAGGATTTATCCTGTTTTGGTGAATTTGGTGAAGTAGGAAAAGGTTACTTTGTTCGAGATTTAAGAGATGCTATTTCACGAATATTAGGAGTTGACAGGAAGTGGAATGTGGCATTGGCAGGGGCAGGTCATCTGGGTTCGGCCTTGCTTGCTTATCCGGGATTCAGGCAGCGGGGATTCAATATTGTGGCTGTTTTTGATAACGATCTTGCCAAGATTGGGAAAAAATGGGAAGGTATAGTTATACAAGATACATCCGAGCTGGCGAAAACAGTTAAGGAGCAAGACATAAGGATCGGGATTATCGCGGTGTCTCCTCAAGTTTCTCAAGAGATTGTTGATACGCTTACCTCCTGCGGGGTAAGGGCAATCTTGAACTTTGCCCCGGCCAGTATTACCGTTGGCGAAGGTGTGGAACTACGCAATGTTGACCTGGCCACGGAGTTAGAGTGTCTGTCTTACTTCTTAACGAATGAGGCAGAGGTGAGGACTGAGGTTTTGAGGAAGATAAAGAATAATAATGGTGAGGGAGGCTAAAGCAGGTGGAAATTAGTAGTAAAACTGCCGGAAAAGAGAGAATCGAGCTGAACTTTGTCGATGTAGTTGAGCAAAGAAGCGGTAAGCAACTGCAGCAGTGTTATCAGTGCTTCAAATGCTCTGCAGGCTGTCCGGTGGCCTTTGCGATGGATTGGGCCCCGAACCAGATTATCAGGATGATTCAACTGGGACTGCGGGATAAAGTTCTTTCCAGCACGACTATTTGGATTTGTGCATCTTGTGAAGCTTGTGCTACGAGATGTCCTAATGAGGTGGATTTGCCTGTCTTTATGGACAGTTTAAAGGCGATGGCCATTGAGGAGGGGATAAATAGTGAAGCAGCGCATATCACTACCTTTCATCGAGTTTTCCTTAGTTGCATTCGAGAGTATGGCCGGCTGCATGAAATATCGCTCTTAGCTGCTTATAAGGTATTGAGTCTGAATATGTTTAAAGAAGATATGGTACTGGGGGCGCTGATGTTCGCGAAAGGCAAACTCAGAATTTTGCCTACCAGAATAGAAAATATTGACG
>JAEOSO010000027.1 GCA_016840315.1 Candidatus Borrarchaeota archaeon
CCGAATTCGAAATGTTCCACTACTGATACTGTAGCCCCAGCTATGATTCCAGCCAATCCTAGTACTGCTCCAACGGGAATTGAAAACGCAGCCATAGCCAAGTTTCCCCACCAGGATTTTGTTCTTTTTCTATAGAGGGCATTCCTTACAATGCCTGTAAGAGCATCGCCGACAGCCATAAAGAGTATAGGTAACACTCCGAACCAAAAATTACCTCCAGTAAATAGCCATCCAAGCGTAAGTATAATGCCCCACATAAAGGCGAATGTGCATTCGCAGATGTTATCTTCCACCTGAAACCAATAAAGGAGAGTACCCGTTTTATGAGGCACGTAGGTATAAACAGCTAATAGTAGGGCAAAAATAAGAGGAAGCAATGGCGTTTGATAAAAAAAGGGAACCAATGCCGCTATTAAGCCCCCAGCAAATATATGGATGACTTTTCGATTATAATAAACTGCAACATTATGCTCAAAGCCTCTGTTTTCCATAATCCCATAAAGGTACTTTGTTAGAACATTTATTACAAATACTCCCCAAATCAAAAACACAACTGTTATAACAATCTCTAGTAGAGAAATTTGCAAAGAATGCCTCCTTTGCGTCTATGTAATCGCTCAAATCATTTTCGTTCAGTTCTTACCCCTTCAACGCCTAATTCGACATGCTCAGGCACATATCCTAAGTCTCTTATGGTTTGTTCGAGTAATTGAAGGTCTTCGTGATAGCAAACCATGTAACCACCCCCTCCTGCACCTGACAATTTGGCTCCGCCGTTAATTTCTTTTACTGCAGTGTGAATTCTGTCAATTGCATCTATAGAAACGCCAAGTTCTGCAAGTAGTTCTTGAGCTAAATTCATACGCTCCTTCATTCTAGTGAAATCCTGTTTTGCCAAACACTCTCTCATTTCATAGGTATACATACCTAGTTGTTTTACACGCGAATCTCTATATTCAGGATTCAAAGAGCGTACATTAGAAACAAGTTCTCCAGTAGTCAACTTAGGTATACCTGTAAACACTAAAACAAAGTTTTTCATTGTAAAGTCTAAATGAAGCGGCTCTATTATATTTGGAGTTCCTTTTTTGAACCAAAGCGCACCGCCGTAACAACAAATGGAATTGTCGCCCCCACTTGGAGTTCCGTGAGCAAGACTTTCTATTTTGTAAGCAACATGATTTATCTTCTCCAAAGTCAGAACTTTTCTAAAGAGTTCTGAAAGCGCTTTTGGAACAGCAACACTTAATGCTGCAGAAGATCCTAATCCAGATCCTATTGGAATTTCTGAACTTATGTTTAAACTGAAAGGAGTATTAATATCAAGCTCAGCCATAGTTTTAGCTATCATAGCTTTTATATGACCTAAATGTTCATTTTTTAAGAGAGAATAAAGTGGAGCGAAATTCTTGGTTTCAAAGCAGTTATCCCACAGTTGCTGCAGTTTTTCTGCAAACTCTTTCACTTCTGAAACAGAAAACTCGCCACTTTGATTAATGTCCTGTGCATAGATTTTCACGCTCTCCGATTTCTCAGCAGAAATATATGCACGCTTTCCAACAGAGATAATTATTGCTGGCTCTCCATATACAACCGCATGTTCACCGATTAAATGTGTCTTGCCCGGTGCGGAACAAGTTATCACGATAATCACAACTCCAGAGCTTATGTGAGGTTTAATGATAGAGTACCTTTATAAAGGTGAATTTTGCATACGTAAAGTCTCTATTCACATCAGAAATCAAATAGTTTTCTAGAAGGTCAACTACCCCACCCTAAAGGGTAGGACTTGGCAAATCAAGTCCCTTAGTTGATTAGAGGGCTTCCTTTCATGTATGGGATGCAGCAGTTGTGTAGGTTATGACACCCTGGGGTGCTCCACTAGCCCCTTGCTCTGTCGTCCGCTGATTAAAAGTCCTGAGGGGTAGGGACGGTGTCACGGACGGGTAAGCCTTTACAACAATCTCGAAGTGGACCAACCTACTTTAAAGCACTTTAAAGGAGGCGATAGGTCTTGAGAGTACCTATCTATGTGTTAAACATCAGAGGGCAACCTCTTATGCCTACCACACAAAGAAAAGGAAAGAAATTATTAACAGAAAGAAAGGCAAAGGTTGCAAAACGATGTCCTTTTACTATTCAGTTAAACTATGCAACTGGGGAAGCAACACAGCCTATTAAACTCGGAGTGGACATGGGCTATACGACAATCGGTTTTAGCGCAAAGACCGAGCAGTTAGAACTCATCAGCGGCACGTTGATCTTGCGCAAAGACGTTTCCAAGAAGATAGGCACACGACGAAGCTATCGTCGAGTTCGTAGAAGCCGACTGTGGTATAGAGAACCACGTTTTCTTAATAGGAAAAAGGAGGAAGGCTGGTTAGCCCCGAGTACTCAACACAGGTTAGCTTCACATCATAGCTTAGTCAAAAAACTTAAGTCTTTGCTTCCGATCAGCTTTAAAAAGGTAGAAGTTGCCAATTTCGACGCTCACAAAATGCAGCACCCCGAAATTAATGGTATAGAATATCAACAAGGTGAACTTCAAGGCTATGAAGTCAAAGAATACCTGTTAGACAAATGGGGACGTAAATGCGCCTATTGTGGCAAAACAGACGTCATCTTAGAAGTCGAACATATTGTCCCTACAAGTAGAGGTGGGACAGATCGAGTGTCTAATTTGACGATCTCATGCAGAGCCTGTAATCTAAAGAAAGGAGATCAGACCGCCGAGGAGTTTGGGTATCCTACCATCCAACAACAGGCGAAGAAATCACTTAAAGCAGCTGCCTGTCTTAATACCCTTCGTTGGAGGATAGTGGATCAGTTAGGGGCAGAACATACCTACGGATACGTTACCAAATACCAGCGTAATAAGTTAGGGCTGGAAAAGTCTCATGTTAATGACGCGTTCGTAATCGCAGGCGGCACCAATCAAGAACGATGTCGTCCTTACCAAGTCATTCAAGTGGGACGCAATAATCGTTGTTTACAATTGAACCGAAAAGGCTTTAAGCCGTCAATTAGGAGACAGCGATACGAGTTACAGCCTCACGATTTTGTAAAATATAACAATAGCACTTATAAAGTAAAAGGAGTCCATTGTTATGGAAAACGGGTTATTTTAAAAAATGTTAAGGGACAAGACAAAAGTGTAGTTATCAACAACGTGGAGTTGATTAAATATGGAAAAGGATTATTATTTAGTTTATGTTAGTTTAAACGCCTCTTTCCTGCCCACCCTAAAGGGAAGGGGCTTCCAAAAGCGGGAGGTGTGAAAACGTGACTGAAAAGAAATATACCGTTGAAGAGTTATTAGAAAAGGCATATCAACCTGCTAAAGATGCCATGAAACTTCACCCGTTCTATGAAGGTAAGATTCAAACCCTGCCAAAATGTGCAATTAGAGATTTCAATGATTTTGCCATTTGGTATTCCCCAGGCGTTGCTGAGCCGTGCTTAGATATACAAAAAAATCCTGAGAAAGTATATGAGCACACGAATAAATGGAACACGGTAGCTGTAGTTTCAGATGGTACCCGAGTCTTAGGACTTGGTGACATCGGTCCTAAGGCAGCTATGCCTGTAATGGAAGGTAAAGCGCTACTTTTCAAGTATTTAGGCGGTGTTGATGCAGTTCCACTTTGTTTAGATACAAAAGATCCTGACAAAATCATCGAGACTGTGAAACTGATTCAACCCTCATTTGGTGGTATCAACTTAGAAGACATCGCTAAACCTAAATGTTTCTATATTTTAGATACACTAAGAGCAGATCCAGACGTAGAAATTCCCGTATGGCATGATGACCAACAGGGAACGGCTTGTATTGTCACGGCTGGACTTATTAACGCATTAAAAGTCGTCGGTAAAAAGATGGATGAAGTGCTTGTGTCCATGATTGGTGCTGGTGCCGCAAACATTGCTATTGGAAGGGTTATGATGACGGCTGGAGTCAAGCCAGAAAATTTGATCTTCTGTGACAGTAAGGGTATCCTAGGAACTCATAGAAAGGATCTTGAAGCAAAAAAGGATGAAAATCCTCAAAAATGGAACATGTGCCTCAAGACCAATAGCGAGAAAAGAGAAGGCGATATGGCAGAATGCATGAGAGCCACTGATGTCTGTGTAGCTATGAGTAAGTCAGGACCCGGCGTAATTAAGAAAGAATGGGTTGCTGCTATGGCGACAGATGCGATCATGTTCCCATGTGCTAATCCAATTCCTGAAATTTGGCCCTGGGAATGCAAAGAAGCAGGGGCAAGGGTAGTTGGTACTGGTCGCTCTGATTTTGAAAATCAAGTTAACAATAGTTTAGGCTTTCCTGGGATCTTTAGAGGGACGTTAGATGTCAAAGCAAGGACTATAACCGACGAAATGGTAATAGTTGCTGCTGAAGAGATCGCTAAAACAGCAGAGGACAAAGGAATCCACGAAGGTTATATAGTGCCAAACATGGACGAATGGGAAGTCTTCCCAAGGGAAGCTGTGGCAGTTGCACTAAAGGCTATGGAACAGGGCATCGCACGAGTTAAACGAACCAAGCAAGAGCTCTGGGAACGCGCTTCAAGGATCATCAAAGAAACAAGAGACATGACACAACTGCTAATGAAAGAAAACTTTATATCAATGCCACCTACAGATTTGTAGCCCTTTTTATTCCTTTTTTAATTTCCTTTTTTTAATTGAACTTTTTCTTCATAGATTGTTGTACTGGTAAGATATAATAGAGTAGATACTCTCTAAAAAGAAAATAGGCACAATAAACCCATTTTATTGCGCACAATAAGTGAACACAATAAGCCGCAATTAGAACTTTTATAAAGAAGTACCGCTATGACTATAGCTGAGGCTAGTTTTATGACGCTCACTCAACAAGAAGGTGAATTTCATTTTAGTGTAGCTACTGAAACCACGCCTGGATATCTGCGTTATTTGCCGGAATTTCTGGAGAACTATTATGTGCTTCGTGCTTTTCGAAGAGTAGAACATGTACGACGATTTAACATTGATCAACGGTATTATCTTATCTTTAGTGCCTATCTACCGCAGTCATCTGAGAATATAGATGTAACAATCGAAGCCTCTACAGAGCGAGGTCGCCCAATTCATGTGATTATGACTCGTAGCTCGCCCGAAATTTCTGAGAAGTTAATAAAAGATATACAAGATAATATCCTCCTTAATATTCAACTCTTCGAGGACTACGCTAGACAATATACTATGTATCTGGCCTTCATTCCTGGACAAAAAGTTACTGCGCAAAAGTATGGCAGGGGCATTATTGAAAAGCTTTTTGCGGATTCCATGATAACCTTATTCATATTCTTCATAATAATTGCTGGTGCAACATTCCTTCTATTTAACGCTCTATTCGGCCAGGAATTGAGTGTTCTACTCTCACCGATTGTGATCGTAGTAGCCCAATTACTGGTTGTTGGATATTCTGGAAGACTCATTGCCAGAACGTCTGACTGGCGAATTTCGAAAGAACGACCTGAAGTTATAGTGCTCCAATATACTTTAACAGAAGAAGAGGCTGATGTTGTAAGAAAAAAATATCGAAAAAAACTCCCAAAAATTAGAAAAGAACTCTATGATAGCACTTTAGCTATAGGCTCTCCAATAACTTGCGAGAAGGCACACCCCGTCTTTGAAAAATACGGAATTCAATGTACACCGCAAAATCTCATTGTCAAAACAGTGAATTTGTATGATCTTGTTAGTAAGGCCTGTGGCATGTTTAATGTACCAATCCCAACAATTGTCGTAAGTAATAAGATGGCTGCCAATGCAGCAGCAACAGGACTAAGCCCGAAAAGAGGAACTATGCTTGTAACCACCGGTGCTATAGTTCAATTAGATGAAAACGAACTTTTCCAAGTCATTGGACATGAAGTCAGTCATCTTAAAGGCCACGACCCTTTCATTCTCTTCTTCATCCTCACAATTGAATACATAATCCGTGTCTACGCATTGACTTTTCTTCCACAAATCGCGGCTATAATACAAAGCCTATTCATTATCTATTTCATGGCACTTCTGGGTTTAACATTTTTCATCGGTAAATTCTTTGAAGCTAAAAGTGATTTAGAGGCAGCAGTGTATCTTAAAGAACCCAAAGTTATGGCAAACAGTTTGAGAAAAATAGGATTTAGGCGGCTGATTAGGAAAGGTGGAATCTCATGGTCTTTTCTCGATTGGATTCGGTTAGATCCGCACCCACCATTAAGTTGGAGGATTAAACGGTTAGATGAAATTGAGGATACCAGCCAGATTAAACATACTTTCCTAAAATCTGTTGGCGATGTTTTTAAGGGGTTCCTTTCATCGATCGCGTGATTTCTTTGAGACGTCCCATGACTTGATGTATGGGACAGCCATTTTTATATGAACCAATTCGAAGAACATTTAAAGTCATTTTTTGCTATATTAGTTTCTCTTGAAACAAGGAAGTAAGTTTATGAATGACGAACCGCCGCCTCTAGAAAAAGCACACAATTTTGATGAAATAAGTGAAATTCCTTTGAATGCAGAAGCCGACTTTTACGTAAGTGAAAACGGAATTACAGAATTGCTTGTTTATAATTATCTCGATGGAGAATACGTTTATCAGAAATTGTGTGCCTCAGAAAACTATGAGACTGAAATGAAAAAAATAAAGGATAATATGCAGTTCTATCTTGATCAAGATACAGTGTTAGTAAACTACGAAGAAAAACGCATGAAATTAAGTGAAGTAGAACTTAAATTCAAAGATGGATTGCCGGAATATCCCCAGCTCGATTTTATGATAATTATCCGCTGTAAACTACAAGAAGGAAATAACGTTATCGAATTCTATATGGAGTCTGAAATCGCTCCATATGATTTCCAGATTAAATATCATTTCCCTCATGGTTCTGAGATCATCGAAGTGGAGAGTTTGCTTTCATTCAAGATAATTGATAATAAGATAATTATGACTGCTAAAAAAGGAGATCGCGTTGGTGGCTATGAAAAGATCGTTTTTAAGGTTTGATAGGAGAGAAAATAACAAATGGAAAAAAATGAAATTGTTTTATTGAAAGTTGACGAAATTAAAGGATTAAAAAAGGAAGAAGGAATAATTGTCAAACTATTAGCTTCTGGAGAAAATGTTTCACTCTCGTTACTTCAAGCAGAACCTGGTACAAGTTTCGAAATACACGATCATGAGGAAGAGGAACTCAGTTATATCGTACAAGGCAAAGCAATTATGACCATAGGGGACAGATTCTATGACATAGAGGCACCCACCGTCATTAAAATACCACCTGATGTGAAACATGGGCTTACGGTTCTTGTTGGTTCTGATACGCTAATAAAACTAAACGCCCATTCACCACCAAGAAGATCTGCGTTGAAAAAGAAAAAATAAAAAAGAAGGAGGTTGACTACCCTTTCATGTTTGCTACAGGGCATACTGTGGAATCCTTTACGTATTCACATGGACGATCCATGCCCTGATAAAACTTAAAGTCTAGCAATTTACACAGACCTGCATCAGCATCAAATTGATCACATGTCATATTGACCACCTTCCGCCTTCGAATGAATTGAAATCACAATTCCCACAAAGATTAGAAAAATCCAAATGGGAAATGAGGGAAAATTAAGAGAGAAACGGTTTCGACTATTAATAGATTTGTGGTAAAATTATCCGCTTGCATTTGTTAGACTAGCGTTTATTTAGTGTTTGGTTGCTAACGAACTATGCTCTACTATGTAACTTTCAAAGGATCCTATTTTCCGTTTAAATGAAGTCAAAAAAGTGAAATCTTAAAAACCCGAAATGATAAAAGGCGGATTACTTAGTGCACGAAATTCTTTAAATGTCATCAAAAAGTTAGAATCGAAAAGGCTCTAAAATCAATCAAATACAGAGATGAAATCAATGACAGATGATGTAATGAGGCTCAAAAAAGAGATTGAGCAACATCTAACGCAAGCTATAGAACCGATCGATAAAATCTTAGAAGAACTATTGCTAGAAGGGGCAACTGAAGATTTTCATGAAGTGGTGTTATACCAAATTGCATCTGGGGGAAAAAGACTTCGCCCAGTGTTATCCTTATTGTTTTGCGAGTTAGCCGGTGGTCATGTAGAAGATGCAATGAATACAGCTGCTGGAATCGAATTAATTCATAATTACTCATTGTTAATGGATGATATCATCGATCGATCGCCCTACAGAAGAAATAGGCCTACTACATGGGTAAAATTTGGTCTTCCAATTGCATTGCTTGCTGGAATGCATTATCGTGAAGCAATATTTTTATCCGCATTAAAATCACCAGCGCCAGAGGCAATCAATATAAAATTTTCTGACACGATACGGCAGTTAGTTGAAGGCGAACGCAAGGATGTGCTCTTCGAACAAGCAGGACGCAATGAAGATTATATTTTAGAAATGAGATATAAGACGATAACTCTTGATGATTATTTTGAAATGGTCGGTGATAAGACGGCAATTTTGATAAGAACTGCATGTGAAGTTGGCATTATATGTGCAAATGGCTCTAAAGAAATGCTTGATGCTGCAAGTTCCTATGGATGGAATGCTGGGTTAGCATTTCAAGTTAAAGATGATGTACTGGATTTATTTGCTGATGCAAAGAAATTAGGAAAGCCTATCGGGCATGACATAAAAGAACATAAAATGGGCAACATTACAGTACTTTACGCCTTAGAGGAACTCGATAGCGCCCAGCGAAAATATATCTTGAACGTTTTACGAAAAGAAAAGGTAGTAGATGACGAAGTAAAAGAAGTAATTGATCTCATAAGATCGACTAGTGCACCCCAAAAGGCAGAAGAAAAAGCAAGAGCATTAAAAGAAGAAGCAAAAAAACAGTTGTTAAACTTCCCTGATTCTCCATCAAAGAACATGCTAGAAAACATCGCAACGTACTTTGTGGAGCGTACATACTAAAGAAAACAGTCCGCTCAAATATACAAAAACCTTAATTTTTAAAGGGCTTAAAACGTTTTATTGAGCAGTGTGCTCTGTTCTTTATTCGGATATATCCGCAGCCTGATTCCTTTCTTCACTCTCATAAAAAGAACGCCCATGCGATTTTCGGAACATCCCACTAACTATGTAAGAGCAGAAATATCTTATAATGTTTGTGCAGCTGCAAATTCATCCCGCCCTGCTGAAGGACTGAGGCTTTCTTTGCGTGTGTTGCAGTGATTAAGCAAGCAAATTATCACTCTAATTACGAGATCCTTCTTTATAAACTCAGCACAATTTATGTATAAAGAAGTTATAAACGTAGTATCATGACACAATTCATCCCCACACTCAAGCGGTGAGGCTTTCTTGTGTCGCCCCCTGTAAAAACCAAAGAACCGTGCGTAAAAAGATAATTAAATCGGCTCCCGAAAGCACGAGTGGTCTCGCGCACCGGGCTTCAAACCCGGTAGCTCGATGAGGGCTTGCGGTTCGATTATTCTTAAAAACCTTTTTGGAATACGAAAATCCGCTCGGGAGCCGCCATATTTTCCATTCAAACATTTTTGATTCATTTTTCTACAAAACGGGTAGTTTGGGTGATTTCTGTAACATCCGAAGCTAGTTTGGATGTGGTGTCAATGTTAAATTGCATAGTTTTGTTATCAAAACGGTCAATCGATTTACATCGAAATTGTCCTTCGCCATGTTCAGTATAACGCTTCACAAGAAAGTTTTGGAAATCTTCTTTGTCCTTAAAACTGCTACCTGTAAATTTACCGATTTCTATCTTGTCACCGAAGATGTCTTCTTTTTCAACATGCAAGATTGCTGTACGAGGTATTTCAGATTCATATAAAATTGGCTTAAACTGCGCGCTGAGTTCTGTTCCAGAAGTTTTTACGTATTTAAGCGTTTTATTGTTCTTTATGTGCTTAACTATCTCATCTTTTGTTTCTCTAGGAAGAATTAAAAAAATTTCAACCGGTGAAATCTTTTCATAAGATAGAATTGTTGCTAACATTGTCTTAAAGCTTTCAAAAGAATTAATGTCGATGTCCTCTATCAAAAATGCACAGATATCTTTATTCTCTTTTCGTCCTAGAACATCAACCGTCAGTACTGTTTTTCCTTTTCCAATTTTTCTTCCCATTGTAAACGTTTCTGCTCCAATATCCTCTTGGAAATAACTTTCTGTTTTTTTCTTCATCTCATCCTTAATCTTACCTCTTTTTTGAAGTAGTATATTCTTAAAAAGGGTAGGTATAGCCGTTTCGTCAGCAGAATTGAGTTCGTTTAAGATAGTGTTAATATCATTGTTTTTCTTAATGGAATTGCTCGACAAAATATCTCTCATTTCATTAACTGTAATTTGGGGGCTTAAATGACTGAGTAATTCAATCATAACCTTTGTTTGTATAACCATTTCCATTTCACCTTCAAATATGGTCATCTTTTTTATTTTAACAGAACCGCATCAAAGTTTATCATTAGACGCCTGTATCAGGAAGTTCAGTGAAGTGTTCTTTTCTAAGGAGTGCATGAAGAGCGGGTAATCTGTATTTCTTCTTTTTTCCTTTCTTCATAGTTTCTGTTGTTGTCCCCGTTTCATTGAAACCTTCGATTTCAATTCTTGGAGGTTTAGATACGTAGGTTTCTGATCCTTCGATAGTATACGCAACTGCAAACGTTTGATTAACATCAAGGTTCTTTAGAGTAAACTCAATGTCTGTACTTTCGTCTCGCTTTCTTACTTTTGGCTTTTGTTTAGAAGGCAAAATCTTGTTAACTTCATAGGAACGCGGCATTTCATCGACAATTTTTACCTTTTTCAGTGGCATTTTTGCGCTCTTAAACGAGATTGAAATCATATAGTTCATGTTGTCTGCCGGTTCGACTACCTTCAACACCTTACCAAGCACAGTTTTTTGCAGTTTAAGAGTAGTAAGTAAGTGAGTTATTGTCGGACGAATTGTAACTGTCTTTTCGGCAGGTTTCTCAACTGCCTCTACTTCCGCCTCTGTGGTTTCGATTAAAGGAGCTACTTGTGCGGCTTCGGGAGAAATTGCCCTTAGGGCAGTAAAAGCAGCTATCCGTATGTCCTTATCTCTATCTTCCCGTAAACCTTTCAACGGCTCAATCGCTGTGTCCATTTCACCAGGGGCGATCTCAGAAAATGCACTAACGGCCCGAATGGCAGCTAAACGTACCTCTTTGTCTTGATCATCAAATTTATCAATTATAGGCTGAAGTCCTGAGGATACAACTTCAGGATGCGCGATTTTTTTGAGAGCATCTATTGCGATATACCGTACTTCATTATTTAGATCCTCAGTGAGCGCAATTAGTTGCGGAATTGCTGAACGCGCCTTCTCCGCATCTATACTGCCTATCACACCAATTGTTTTTGCAGATATATAACGGATGTCAACATCAATGTCATTGAGAAGAGGTACAAGTTTATCAATTGTCTGAGTCACCCACTCGGGAAGAGTGTCCAAAACCATACCATAGGCTGAAAAGAGATGACAATAGGAGTCTACTGCAAAGTATTTCACCCATTCAGATTCATCAGTGAGAGCTGCCTCAAGTTCCGCTTCTAATTCTTTGATTTTTGAGAATTCAGTCAGTGTAAGGGTTGGCAGTGAGGACATTATATCACACAATCTTTGTATGATATTCTTCCGTTTTTTGGGATCTGGATCACCTATCTCGCCTTGAATTCGCCGTAACTCTTTATCCGAAACTGATTTTACTATGGGGCTTACTCTTTCAACCTTTCCTTGCTTTACCATAAAATTCATTGGTGTGGCTATATGTTGAATTTCATTGGTACTTGTTGTAAGTTTATTGGCTTCAACGGCCTTTATTATGCGTGCCTGCTCGGTTGATCTTTTTGTTTCCGCTAAAATCTCCGAAGTAAGGCCTTTGACTTTATGTCTTCTACTCACCTCTGTGAATAATTCTATCGAAAAAATACTTGCCCCGACAATACCTATTCCTAAAATGGCATAGCCAATATAACCTAAACTAAAACTGAGAACCGTACCAGTGCTAGTTGCTAGGATGAGAATCCCAATAAAACCACTAAAGCTCCCAAGACTTAGCCTATCTGCAAATCTAAAGACAATCGATAACACAGCAAAGGTTGAAAGGGCGCTTACACCTATCAGAACTAAAATTACAGTTTGTGTAAGAACAGCACCTCCGCTTTGAGAAATTAATGCAAAACCTGTCATTAACGAACTAGGGATGGCAAAAAAAAGTGGTACCCTCAATGCTAACGAAGGAGAAAAACCTGCTGCAAGAAATGCAACAACTAAGGCGAACATCCCAACCTGAAGATCTACAACCTGCAATAGACCAAAGAAGAATGCTCCGAACAGAAAATGAGGTGCACCAATTTTTTTTCGCGCTTTGGCTCGGATGAAACCTCCAGTCCGATAAGCGATTACACCAATAAAAATAAGAATCACTGCTAGTGTAAGTGCTAAATATTGCCCAACTACATTAAGAGTATTTTCTAACAGACCAAGATATTCCCTTACTATGTCTAAATATACGGTTATAAAACTTGAAACTGAGACAACGGAAATTGCGACTCCAAAAATCACAATCGATTTAATTGCACTTCTTTGAGCTTCACCTCCGCTAAAGAATCCCTCAGTTGCACCACGTGCACCTGCAGTTCCTAATCGCCATAAAGTATAATATGCGTCCATAATAAAACGACATCCTATACCTATGGCAAATCCAAATCCTACCCAAGTTAGCATTGGATCACCAGGTTGTACGGGCGCTCCAGCAAACTCCGTAATGCGAAACATTAAATTTGAAAATCCAGGAATCCAAGAAAAGACTCCAAAGACAATTGCTAATATCACAGCTGTTTGTAAATCACTCATAAAAATCACTCTCTCAAAACTATACCCTGAAAATTGTAATCATCTGCTCTAATTATGATTTCTAAAATTATGGTGCACTACTTTTATAAATTGAATTATTTCCGCAGTTGTTGCAATAAGTACCTCTTGCGTGGTACTCCATTTTTACAGCGGTTCATAACACTACAGAATCCTTTATATAAAAGCGGTTACGTGATTCTTCGCAGAAAACTGATTCCAGTTAAAAAATGTTTAGTAATAGACCTTTATATCCAAACTAGGCTTTTCGTTACAATTCTGTATCTTTGATCTTTGACAGAGTTTTAATCACATGTTTGCATAGTATATGTTCTCTCTTTCCACGAAATCCCCAATCAGTACAATCATGTCGAATTATCCTTCGGTTCATATCAATTTGATATTCATAATTTTTTATTTTGAAACGCCAAATATTGTCTCCTTCTTCTCTCAGTTTTACCTCTGAGTCAGGAATTGATAATCCGTTTTTTAGTCTCTTTTCGTCAGTAAGTCTGGCAAGAAGCTCTTCTAAGGATAAATTTTTTATTTCAGCTTCGAGTTTACGATACTTTTTGATACATTCTTCGGCATAGGTATATAATGTGTCTAAATCTTCGTTATCAAACAAAAGGTCGATAAGTTCTTGCTTCCTAAGTTTTGATAATCCCTTAAGATCATGGTCTTTTGCTACTTCAGCGAGTTCTTTTTTTGTGAAACTACCAGTAAAGACCTTTTCAATCTCGTCACGGGAAATTTTCGTCATTTTATCTCCCTATTGGCTATCAAGCTACTTTTCCTATGAGGATTAGAAAATGCAAGAACTTATACATTCCCCTAAAACACCAGAAAAATCGTAGAAAAGTAGAGAAGCAGAAAAAAGAAAAAAGAAAATAGAGGATTGGTGCTCTACTGGATAGATAGCGAGCTTCTCACCAGAAGGGCCCTGGATCAAAGATTCCGCTCCACCAGAACTGTAGATGGATGGTTGCAATCCAGGAAAGGAAGCAAAATAGGCCACAGTAGTAAGCACCAGTTTTTCCGCCGTATCCATGCGTGAAGAGGAAGAATCCAAATAACACACCGATATAGATCCATAAGTCGATTTGTAGCATTGGTTGCGTTCCACCATAGAACCATACGCCGTACGAGGCAATAGCTTGGGGAACCATTTCTTGAAGACAAACTTGTCCAAGAACTTTACCATCGAATCCAAACACATTGACAAAGAAACCAACGAGCCATGTCACCGCATACATAAATGGGATTGTTGCAAAGAGAATGCTGAAGACACCACCTAATGGATTAGCGATGATATGCCAAAATCCCTGGAAACTTAACGAATAGCAACCAACTAGACAGGTAGCACCGAGAGCTTTCCCCTCAGCAGGGGTAAATTCGTATCCTAAAAAGATAGCTGCTCCGATAGCCCATAGTGGAAAGAGTAAGCCAGCCATACCAATGGTTACAGCGGGTGCAGGTACTCCAACAGCGCCTGTAAATGGCATTTAGTGTTTTTCCTCCATATTAGCGCGATTATAGCGCTTTTTTTTTGAAATTTTGTATAAGGTTTGGAAAAACTATTGGACAATAAGTTATATATAAAGCTTACTTCCGATTACCCGCAGATCTCAAATTTCAATGAATTTCTTTATAAGGCGCCATTTTAAATGGTATAGTACTGTGATAGTATCTATAACCTCAATTTTTCGTGATTTAGTAAAGAATAAAGGGAACTATACCTGTGGAAAGAACTCATTTATGAAAGTAAAAAAGTAGAAACACATAAACGCCATTTTAAGAAGCATAAGGGGCTTATGTGTTATATCCAGTATAGACAAGGAGAGAACTCATTTCTTCGAGTAATCAATTTCTTCAAAGTCTTCTTTGACATATTCCTCATCGTCTTCAACTCCCTCTTCTGCTTCATCAGCAAATTCATAGACCCATTCTTCCACCCATATTTCATCTTCCTCTTCACCAGACTCCCTTCTTTTTATAACGACCCATCTTTCAATAGAGCTAGCACACCAATAAGAGATGAGGAACATGGCGACAATTATAAAGGCTGCAGTTATACCATGGAGTTCATATGAGATCGGTCTGAAATTCGTTATAAAATCTACTAGAACGCTAATCACTAAAGACAAAAAGGGCAAAGTCGCAAAGGATGCCATAAATTCTATGTTAAATTTCTTAATTCGTGTTTTTTTTATGAAATATCTTTCAAAAGCTAGGGCGACCCATATTAAATTCAGGGAAAAGCCGATCAAAATTGCACTTAAAACAAGTTGAAGATAGGTTATATCCGCATAATACAGCCAGCCAGGGCTGTTCCAAAGCATAAAACTCGTTAGAAGAATGCAAACTGATATAAGGGACAAATAAAACTCTAGACGTATCTTTTTAGGATTTTGAGTGATAAGTGAACTATCTATAAATTCAAAAACTTTGCGAGGCAGCTTCATTAAATCACCTTCCTTTTAATTCACAATTCGCGAGATATTTTATGTATTAAATGACAACGGAGAGACATTATTCTTCTTTAGTCTGGTCAACACCATGGTTTTTTAAGATTTTTTTTCGGAGTTTTTTTCTGAAGTCTTTTATTACAGGCAGGCGTTTAATAACCATACCATCCCGCTCACTAATTGTCCAATACAGCCCACATTTCAAACATGCGGCGAGTATTGTCGGTACTGTAAATCCACCACCAAATGATCCAAAGACAACGGAGTCTGATTCGCACTTAGGACAGTTTGTCATTTTATCTCACCTCAAAACTAATTTTCAAGAGTACAAATTAACCTTTTTTGGATGAACTATTGAACTCTTATATAATTATTTATATATCTTGCAGAATGACAACTTCAAGCCTAAAACTTATCTGAACAATTTTTTAATTAGGCAGTCGTATTGGGCAATAGCTACCATATCTGCACATAAACTTCTAGATGAAAGATCGTCATTTCAAAGTTCTAAGGAAAACCTTATATATGTTACAATAAAGACAGTCCATGAAAAGGAAACTCATAAAATGTTCACTCTAGCTTTTGTAGAGAGTACGCACTAAAACATTAAAAAACCATGCATTTCAATTCAAAAAGAGGTACACAGAGAAACCTTTAAGTGTCAACTATCCCTCCCTGTCGGACAGAGTCTCCTTCGGTGAGATAGATGAAAACTTAAATGTTTTCTGAGTTTCCACAAATATAAGCGAAAGCAAGGATTTTGCCCCAACCATGAACCTTGTTTATACGTGAATACAGGATCTAAAATATTCAACTTCGCGGTGCGTAGTATGAGTAAAGAAAGAATGAGGTTAAAGACGACATATCTTTTGGAGAATAAAGAGAAACTCGTCAACATAAAGAAAAAGATGCGTCTTACCTCCATGGTGAGTCTGATTCTGCCACTTATTGGATATATGGCGATTGTTACATTCATCAGACGCCCGTCACAGTGGGCTTGGGCTTGGGAATCTATCGTTATTCTTACAATGTTAGCCAGTGCGGCATTTCTCCATCTACTATGGATGCTTGTAGTGAGAAAGGGCACCGAACTGGAGTTTAAGAAAGATCCCCTCAGAGGATATACAAAATGGTTTAGATTACCTTTCTTCGGAGCAACAAGCTTACTCTGGGGAATTTTTTGTTATTTTTTTCTATGGGAATGGACAATAAGCGTTGTATTTTTGGCGATTTACATATTTTTGTTTGCAATTATTTTTAACTTTAATAAGGGGTTTTACGAATGGATGGATACGGTGTTAAGAGTCGTTGAGAAAAAGGAAAAAAGGCTGAAGGAAAGAGATACAAGAAGAAAGAAGCGGTAGAAGAAAAATTATAAGAAAGCTAAGAAGCCTGAATAAGCTTTCACTTACTTTATCCTCGACAAAATAGTAGAAGTTTATGCGTTAAAGATGTCTTATAGAGTCAATAGTTCTTCTTTTTTTTTATTGATAGAATTCATGTGTGAGACTATTGTAGCCTTCACGGCTCCACCTCAAGGAAGCCCCTACCTTTAGGGTGGGGAGGAATTGAGGGAAGTTTTCACTTTTACCAGGGCCTCTCCACCTTTAAATAGTGCAACGACGACAGTAACACTATTATGAAAG
>JAEOSO010000100.1 GCA_016840315.1 Candidatus Borrarchaeota archaeon
CATGGTGACGCAACCCCGGCGCAACAATAGAAGTCTCCAACTGAATAGAAAAGGCTATGGCCGCAGTATCCGGACACAACGGTACGCCTTACGGCCTCATGATCAGGTCTCCTATGAGGGACAGCTGTGGCAGGTCAAGGGAATGTTCAACTGGGGGCGCTGGGTGCGCTTGAAAAACCAAACCGGCACCATCGTTAATACCCAGGTCAAAAACGTGAAATTAGTAAGGTATGGCAGCGGTTTGCAGTTCAGCCGCCCACACTAACTAACTCCTGACGATCCAAGGCTCCTCGTACTTACTTACCTACTTAGTTATGAAGGGCTTCTTGTCGAAGGTATGAGAAGAAGAATAGCGTTTCTCTTACCAGAAACGCTGTCAGCGATTCATCCCCTGCCTCTCGGAAGGGGTCTTCTCGCCGATATCAGATAAAATCAGAAAACCTAAACGACTCTTTTCAATTCTTTAACTTCAGAGAATAAAATAAAAATAAAAAAGAGTAGAAGCAGCTCACTCAGAATATTGCTAGTGCCTACTCTTTATAAGGTGGTTTACAGGGGATTTGTTTAACTTAAACTCGCCTTTAATTCTTTAATTTCGTTCTTCAGGCGTGCAACTAGTTGTGAGTGTTTCTCCTCAGAGATTTTTCCGTCGAGGAGTAGATCATCTGCTTTTTCTATTCTAGACTTGCGTTCTGCAATCTCTTTACGTATCTCTCCTGCGGCTATTGGTTTATCTCCAGTTGTCCCTATTGGAACAACACCTACACCAGGTTGCATAATAACAGTTGGTTGGTCGATAGAGACACCCTTTTTGCCAAGTTCTCGATAGCCTTCAGCTTTAACAAGTTCTTCGACGCTTATACCTGCTTCCCTAGCCCTTAGATACATCTCTGCATCAATGCCTTTCATTGTAGCGTATTTTTCTGCTTCAATTCTGGCAATAGCTTCATCTTCAGCTGTTGATGAGAGAGCTTCATACTTAGCTTTCATAGCTTCCAATTCTGCTAATTTGAGTTCTTTTTCTTTTTCAAGCATTGCAAGTTCCGTTTCTGAACTTATCATTTTCGCTTTTGATTCGCGTTGAATAACAAGTTGTTCATATTCTTCTGCGCCTGCAACATTGGCTATTTCAAGGCGCACCATTTGTACGCCCCAGTCACCGAAAGTATTTTCAGCAATGACCTTTGCTTTTGTGGAAATCCCTTCACGATTTGTAAATACATCTTCTAAAGGATATGTAGACAGTGTTTGCGTTACAACTCCTCTTAGTGAATCCTTTGCCCAATTATCAAATTCATCAGGAGCTAATTTCTCTTTACCACCAATGAAGTTTTGAACAAGTCGTTTAGGATCATCTATTTTAACGTAAGCTGTTCCACTAGCCCCTATTTTTACTTTATCTTTCGTATAAATGCGTTTTGGAACTCCCCAGGGTAGTTTATATTCGCGTGTATTTACCCATATAATTTCAGTTCCAACCAGTGCACTGTAGAGTTTTCGTACATCCATTCCACTGAAGATTTTACGGAGAAGCCCTTTTGAGTCTTCTTTCCGCCATGCTTTGTCCAGCTTTCCTGACGCTTCTAGTTCCTTTGCACGTTTTCGTGCACTCTCTTCAATTTTTCTCTCTTCTTCCGGTATTAAATCGTATACTCCTGGACTTAATTCTCCAATTAAAGCACCTTGTTTGTAGAACAATGCCTTCTCATATGATCTTACTACGAATCCTCGTATGGGTTCTTGAAGTCTGGCATCATATCCACATTTGTCGCAGAATTCTTGACCGGCTTTGATAAGAGATACCTTTTCCGTAGGAATTTCTGTCCCACATTTTCGGCAAAACTGTTGTCCGATTTTTGCAAGCGTCCTACATTGAGGACATTTCCTTGCTTCAGCAAGTTTTCTACATCCTGGGCAGTGCATATCATAAAGTGGCGGGGCATTCATAATATCTTCATAAGTAAGTCGATGTATTATTCCGGGGTATGCTTGGTGGTTCCAAATGTATGTATACCTATCTCTACCCCACTCCTTCTCAATTACCTCGTCAGCATCTAATCCTTTGTCTGCTACTCTTTTAACATCCTTGTCAACTCTCCTAGTTCTAAACCATTCTTTAATCGACGACATTTCTCTTATTCCTCTCCTTATCCTTTATACAAGCTTGGCACATACCAAGCAGTGCCTCCAGCATAACTCGAATCACGTCTAGTGACTCCTTCTTGTTCAAGAGTCTGTAAAGCTCGCATTGCACGCTCATTGTCCCATTGAGTCTTTAATACCAAGTCTTCAAGGGAAATATAACCGTTTGCCGTCGCTGCAACTTCAAGAACAGTTCGTGAATCCTCGGTCATGCCAACGGGCACAAATTCAATAAGTTTTAAGCCTGAATGTAGTACATGCATGTCGGCTATCATTCCTGCTTTATCTAATTTCTTAACTGCTTTTTCGACATCATCAACGCCAAATTCTATGTCTAATCGACGTTCCCGCATTTTCATGTAAAGATCTGCTAGCGAGCAGATGCCTCCTGTTTCGTTTTTGATCATATCTTTAAGTTTGAGGATCTCTTCTCCAAGTCTCGCATAATAACTGCCCTTGCCAAAAATTCGTGGTTTCTTTTCCTTTCCATCATCCATTGCTTTTCTTACTTCTTTTACTTTGTCTTTCTCGCGCATCCTCATTGTCCATAATTTCTCGTCAAGGACTTCCTCGATATTTTTGTATACGCCGTGCCATTTACCAGGAACCCACTGATAGATATGCTCGGCTGCTGTTACTCCTAATAGCAAGTCTTTTCTCTTTTTAAATAGACTCACTACGTCATCGACATCGCTCTTCATTTCCCTTAGAGTTTTTTTTGCGTCTTCCGCATTACCGTCTTCTACTTTCGGGAGTACAGTTTCTTGTAGCATTTCGTTCATTACATTTAGTTCAAATAACGTCAGCATATCTAATCCGACAATATTTTTGAAATGCTCTGACTCTAGCTTAATTTCAATTTTTGTTGGACCGTTAGCGACTTTACTTTGCTTACGGAGTTTTTCAACCTCAAAGATAGGAGCCATCAACTCAATATCTTCTCGAAATTTGCTTAATTTCTTTCTTACGCGTTCACTAAGTTTTAATACATCGTCACCGCCTAGATCTACGGACGCTTTCTGGATTTCTCCTAATAACGCATCTGTGTTTCTTGACGAATTTAGCATCTTTTCTTTTAAGACGCGATCATAATTCTCTCGCATCTCTTTACGCCAGCCAGGCTTAATCCATTTGAAAAAGTTTTTAATTTTTGTAAGCCTTTCCATGGGTCACACTCCTTTTATTTTATATAATATAAGCGCATAAGAGCGCACTAAACTGCCTTTTGTCTTTCAAGTTTCATACTTAGAACACTTCCGCAAGTCGGACATTTGAACTTCTCTGGCCCAACCCAGTCCACGCTCTCTTCGCTTAAGGGTGCACCGCATTCAGAGCACGTATTTGGAACAGTCTTTATGAGAATAATTTCCTCTTTCTTTTCTATTATCCTTTCTTTGATTAGCATGGTTGTAACACCATTAGATGCAGCAGCAACGGGTTCTACAACATCCATATATGCTCTACCTATCTCAATTGTCAATGGGTCGCTATAAAGGACAACTTTTTGGGATTTAAATACAACTGGGACATTGAAAAGAACTCTCGTGGGATTCAATGAATACATTCCACCAACCGTAGGTTTAACCTTGAAGTCTACTGCCCTATATGTTCCAGGGCGAATTCGTTCTATTTGCTTCCCAGTTCCATTTCCAATAACGAATTCCTTTGGAAAATCGGTATAAACTTCGATGTTAGTAAGTTCGAAGTCAGATTTATTATGTATATCTACAGAAATTCGACCTTCGTGGTCAATGTACAATGCCTTCGCTTCTCTTACTATCTCAATGTTTGGTAGAACAAATACAGGCGTGAGATTGACTTCTGTTGATGTTGTTGGAAAATTCCCTGCAGTTATTGTTGCTGATGCACGTATTGCGATCACTCCAGCTTTACCTGTTGGCAACTCTAAATCCATCTCTTTCGTCTCATCTTTTTTCAATGCAACGGACACGTCTTCATTCAAAACAGGAAAGTGTAATTTCAACTGAGTAGGTAATTTAGCTTTGATGATCATCGTAAGTGGGATGTTCTTACCCTCACGGATTCCCTCCACCGTCGAAACTGTAATGCTTGGCAAGACCCTCAAAATCGGAATTCCCATACGATTACATTCAGGACATCCCGTTCTTACTAGATTTCTGTTGCATAAAATGGGATGAGTACCACTTTGTACCATTTGTTTCTTGTTCAGTTGTTTGAAAACATCAGCTAGGTCATCTTTAACTATTTTTGGCTTATCTTTTGAAGAATCCCATCCACAAGCTACACAAGTGATCTTGTAATCTGGAGCAGACGAATCAAAAACGCCGCCTTTCTGAAATTGTGTGAGTATCAATTGCTTACCGCATTGTGGTTGTGGACAAACTGAATTTAATATGGTTTGACATTTACCGCCATGAGGCGCAGATTGAAACCCTACGCCACAAGATGGGCAGAATGAAATTTGTTGCGAAGCACAATGCTTGCAAAATACGCCATGTTCTGGACAATAAAAGTTAGCGAACTTTCCGCAGTGTACACAAATATAATTTGCCAATTTTTCCTTTTTCATACCCTCTTCAATAAGCTTCATTGATGTCTTTCTTGTTGGAGTTGATCGGGAGCGTGGAGAAAGTGGTGAGCCACAGTAAGTACAAAATCTCAGACCTTCTCTTAGTGTTCTTCTGCATCTATGACACACCGGCAAAGTTTTAGTCCTCCGATTTTTTACCAATTGTAGTCTAAGTTTAAGTACCACCACTGTGGTACTACTAATAAACTTTCGATTTGGTAGTATTTAAATATTCTCTAAAGTTTCTCCGCACTTTAGACGTGACACTCCAATTCTACCAATAACGCATTTTGGAATAGTTAAATCCGTTTTCGTCAATGATATACGCTCTTAATTTGTATCAACTGACTCTCTCTATAGCAATCGATGTTTTATCGCTGATATTAATAACAAGCGAATTTTGTTTTCTGAACGCTGTTCTTTTGCAAAACTAGGAAATGGCACTCTTTTCGTACTACCGCAACAGCTATCCTCAAATATAAATAACTCGTCATGATAAATAAAAATTAGCAAATTAAGAAAGATAAGGAGGATATGAAATGGTTGAGAAAAAGATAAGAGGAAAAAAGGGTAAAGATATCCTTGGGAAACTTAAAAGAAAGAAGTAAGCAACCTGAAACTTATTGTGCGTTTTTGCGGCTTAAC
>JAEOSO010000101.1 GCA_016840315.1 Candidatus Borrarchaeota archaeon
CGGAAAATGAATATGGTGTAAGCTATCATCGTGGTCGGGTATGTAATATTACTGAAGATCCCGAAACGAAAGATGTGATTCTTCATCTATTTAATTTCGACACGCAAGAGGTTGAAGATCTTCGTGTTGATCTAGCAATCCTCTCACCTGCCCTTGTACCTTCAGCAGGGACAGAAAAACTTTCTAAAATGCTTGCAATTGAAACAGACGAAAATGGTTTTTTGAAAGAAAAAGAAATGACATCAATCAATGAGACTAATAGACCAGGTATCTTCGTAGCAGGTTTTGCTCAAGGACCAAAGGATATTCCAGACACTGTAGCTCAAGCAAGTGGTGCAGCAGCGAAAGTCGAAGGGGTTTTAGCCTCTGCAAGAGGAACACTAATAGAAGAGCCACCAGTTTACGAAATAAAAGAAGTTAAACCAGAGGAAGAGCCACGTATTGGCGTGATGGTCTGTGATTGTGGAATCAATATAGCCGGAGTAGTAAATGTTCCCGAAGTAGTAGAATATACTAAGACCCTTCCTAACGTTGTGGTTGCCTTTGAAAATAAATATGCGTGTTCTAGCGAAGCTCAGAACGTCATAAAGGAGGAAATGATACAGGAACACAACTTGAACAGACTTGTCGTGGCTGCTTGCACCCCACGAACACATGAGCCACTATTTCAAACTACATGTGAGGAAGCAGGGCTTAATCCGTATCTATTTGAATTTGCCAATATTCGGGAACATGATTCATGGGTTCATATGCGTCAGCCAAAGGAAGCGACAGAAAAAGCAAAAGATTTAGTCCGCATGTATGTTTCAAAGGCTCGATATCTTCAGCCGTTGGTAAAGGGCGAGATTGGCCTTGTACAAAAAGTATTGGTCATAGGGGGAGGAATTGCCGGAATGACGGCGGCACTTGATAGTGCTGATCAGGGCTTTGAAACCTATTTAATTGAAAAACAACCAGAACTCGGAGGCGTACTCAAAGATTTATGTGAAATTGCGCCTACTGACGAGAATGCGGCAGATATCAGCAGCAAGAAAATAAAGGCTGTACAGGAACACCACAACATCAAGGTATTCTTGAATACAGAAATTGAAAATATTGAAGGATTTGTAGGGAATTTTGACATAGAACTAGCAATTGGAAATTCAGAGAAAAAAGAGATTCGAATCGGTGCGATCATCGTGGCAACAGGCGCAAAAATATTCGAACCGGTCGAAATGTATGGATATGGAACAAACAGTAACATTATCACTCAATTAGAATTGGAGCAACGTCTGAAGAACAATGAAATTAATGATTTACAAAACATTATAATGATTCAATGTGTTGGCGCAAGAGAAAAGGAAGGGAGAACGTATTGTAGCCGAGTCTGTTGTACTGCAGCCATCAAAAACGCTATGATTTTACGCGAAAGATTTCCAACAGCAAATATCTATATTCTTAATCGGGATATCATTATGCCCGCTAAAGGGCTAGAGGAATACTATCGAATAGCAAGAGAAAACAATATTACCTTCATTAGATTTCACGAGGATAAACCACCCATAGTTACATCAGAAAAAGACATCGTAAAAGTTAATGTTTACGATACTTCTGCAAAAGCGGAGTTATGCATGGATTGTGACTTGCTTGTTTTAAGCACTCCCTTAGTTTCTCAAGATGATGCAAAGGAATTATCAAAGCAACTTAAAGTCCCAATGGGGCAAGATTCTTTCTTCTTGGAAGCCCATATGAAATTACGCCCTCTTGATTTCGCGACTGACGGCATTTATATATGTGGTATAGCACATTATCCGAAAAGTGTTAGCGAAGCGACTGCACAAGCGAGTGGAGCAGCATCAAGAGCAACTATACTTCTGTCAAAAGGAGTCATTGAAACTATAGGATTCATATCAGTAATTGATGAAGAGAAATGCATCGGCTGTGGAACATGCGTTTCAATCTGTCCGTATAACGCCATCGAGACTGTAGAAGTACTTAAGAAATATGAAGACATCTCATTCAAAGAGGTGAAATCTCGAATTAATCCCGCCTTGTGCAAGGGGTGTGGGATGTGCCGTCCAGCCTGCCCGGTAGGTGCTATTTCAGCAAAACACTTCACTGAAGAGCAAATAATGGAAATGATCAAGGCATGTTTATCTTAAGGTGAGTTAAATGAGTAAAAGTAAATCTGATACAACTAAAAAACAAAATTTCGAACCAAAAATTGTAGCCTTCCTGTGCAATTGGTGTTCTTACGCTGGGGCTGATACTGCAGGAGTATCAAGATTTCAATATCCACCAAACATCAGAGTTATACGCGTGATGTGTTCAGGTCGCGTCCAGCCCAACTTCCTGCTTGAAGCGTTTCATCGAGGAGCAGATGGTGTATTAGTTGGGGGCTGTCACATTGGTGATTGTCATTATCAAAATGGAAATGAACGCGCAATGGAAAGGGTTGAAGAAGCCAAAAAATTTCTAGAACTTCTTGGAATTGACCCCCGAAGAGTACGCTTAGAATGGGTTTCAGTTTCTGAAGGTATACGCTTTAAGAATGTTGTAGAAGAATTTACACAAGAATTAAGCGAAATGGGACCTGCGATTCCTAAATAGGATAAATGAATTACACAAGGAAGGTACACAAAAATTGGAAAAACAACCTGCTGAAATAGCTGACTTGGAAGATATAACCGCCTTCCTTTCTGAAGAGAATAAAGTAAAAATGGAAAAATATCACCAATTGGTCTCTCAGAATCCTTCAGATGCGGAGGCATGGATCAGTTTAGGGATGCTTTTAATTCAAACTAGAAATTATAATAAATCACTTGAATGTTTGAACAAGGCACTAAACATTATTACATCTGAGAAAAAAGAAGGAAACATTCCAAAAAACTTAATGCTTCAAAACGCTTTAGCTGTTACATATATACAATTAGGAGAATATTCAAAAGCTCAAGAATGCTTAGAGAAGGCCCTAACTTTTGATGGCGCAAATAAAGACGTATTAAACAACTTTGCCATATTATTTACGCGTATAGGAAAAGCAAGAGAGGCTATCGACTACTTTTTGAAGATTTTAGAAATGGATGACACTGATATTCACACATGGGAAAATTTAGCAGAACTGTATAGGCTCTTAGGAGAATATGATGAGTCTTTAAAATGTAAAATGCGAGTCTTGGAACTTTCTGATGTAAAATGAAAAAACAAAAGGTGACAATATGAGTAACAGTGACGAATTTGCAAAGGAATATGCAAAGGAAATTATGAAAGAGAGAGGTCTTAAAGGTGCTAAGACTCGGAGATTAATTGAAAAAATCATAAAGACTATTGGAACAGACAAACGAAAAATAAATGTTGCACTAAAACGTGCACAAATTGGGCATAATGAGACTTCTAGCGAAAATGAATAATTTCAATATTTCTTATTGATTATTGTTATCTAAGAGAAAACTCGGGGGGAGGATATGAAACAGTTAAGTTTTATACTTGTAGGCTTAAGTTGTATAATCGTGGGCATCTTGCTCATAGTAATTCTAAGTCAAACGTTATGGATACAGCTGTATCCGTATTCGCCATTTGTTCCTCTCGCCCTTTATGGATTTGCATTTTTTCTGCTGCTTTTAGGATTAAGATTTTTTGTAAAAGGATTACGAGCTTAATCTTTAAATGAACTTAGATTATAGAATAAACATGTAAACTAGGCGAAACACCTGGAATATTTACTTCAACTGCATGTAATAAAACGAAGTTGACTTTTGGATCTGTAGGCGATAAAAATTCCTCAGAAATGACAATAAATTTCACTTGATGCGTTAGAATATAGTTTTCAAAAATCTCTTGCGGGAGAACATGGAATTCATAGGTTGAACGTTCTGCATAAAATATTATTGCCCAACCGAGCCCAGGTGTGCTAAAGACAAGTTCGTCCACTGAAGAATGAGTTTTAATATAAACACCTATTTCTTTTACACCCATATCATCATGTGAAATATCTGTGTAAATGTCAGCTCCAGTAAACGCTAAATTAGAGATAAAAAGTGGCATAAGAAGCAGAAGTGCTGCAAATTTTACTGGGAGAGATAAATGCTTTTTGTTAACATAAAACCAAATAGCAACGTAATAAAGAGCTGCACCAGTACTGATTATCAATAAAAACCAGATTTGATCAATGCCAAACAGAATATTAGGAAATACTCCTTTCATAGAGACAAATACTATTGATCCAATCAAAGAAATGGCAAACAGAAATAATGTCTTTTCCTTTAGACTGACTATTTTGTAAACGAATCGAGAAGTCAGAATGAGAAGAAATGGAATTATTGGAAGAATATAGAAATACAGTTTGTAGGGGAGTATTTCAAAAGTGAAAAATGTTGTTCCAGTTATTAACAAAAGGAAAAGATCCCCGGGCGTTCGCTTCCAAACAGAATAAACGACAGCCGCGAGTGTTAAAGTCCCCCATGGGGAGAGTCCCCAAATCAACATACTAAAATACCAGAAGGGACCTCGTGAACTGATATATGAAGGTCGACCGCTTATCTCAAATGAGATTAAGGCTCTAGTGGCTTCTGGAAAACTCAAATACATATAAACAAGCCACGGTAAAGTAATAAGTGCTACAGAGATGAAATAGAATGAAATTTTCCTAGAAAAAAGGAATTCCCATTTCTTTTGTAGTATAAGAAATAGCATAATTGCGATAGTCGGAAAAATTGCCGCATGCCATTTTGTGAGTATTCCAAGTCCTTGCGAGATGCCCGCTAATATAAAGAAAATTGATGCAGAGGAATTTGAATTAAACCCTTTAATGAATAGAAAAAGTGTTAGTAGGATAAAAAAGGTTAATGGGACATCCAACATTCCTTGACGGCTGTACTTGACGTGAAACTGGCACAGCGATAAAAGAAGAGAAGAAAGTAAAGCTACTTTTTTTTCGAAAAATTGTTTTGCCAGTAAATAGGTAAGAAGTATTGAGAAAATGCCAAATGCAGCAGGAATAAATCGCACTGCAAATTCATTTACTCCAAATATTTTATAAGATATAGCCATTAGCCAGAAGATCAGTGGAGGTTTTTCCAAAAAAATATAGGGAAATTCTCTGACATTTTCTAAACCAGGAATAGGATATGTTATAAGAATAGGCTTAAATGGATTAATAAGAAGGCTTCGGGAAACTACGGCATGAACACCTTCATCCCTGGACTGCAATTCTGGACGATCTAAGAATAAGAGTCGAATAATGACTGAAAGGACTAGAATGAATATAAGTTCCTTGTGCTCCTTAATTCTAATTTTCAATTGCTCGATGGATAATGATTCCATTGTCGCGTCCAACTCT
>JAEOSO010000102.1 GCA_016840315.1 Candidatus Borrarchaeota archaeon
ATATATTAAAATTTTTATGGATGCTGGTATCACAATCAGCCGTACTTTGACCTTTTTTCCTTTTAAGAATCGTGTTGCAACCTCTAAATCCTCAAGCCGTCCGTTCGTACAGGTTCCGATAAACACCTGCTGTATTTCTAAACCTTCAAACTCAGATATTGGTTTTACATTGTCAACTTTGTGTGGAAACGCAATCATTGGTTCTAGATCTGTTGTATCAAACTCGTAGTGATCAACGTATATAGCATCTTCGTCACTAGTGAGAGGAGGGATATTGCTTAAGCCACGTTCCTTCTTAAAGAAGAGTTTTGAAATTTCGTCAACTGCAATTAATCCGGTTTTTCCACCCATTTCGATTGCCATATTACATAACGTGAATCTCCCAGACATACTCATTTGAGATATGGTTTCTCCTTCAAACTCAATAGCCTTATAGGTCGCTCCATCGGCGGTAACTTCTCTTGTAATGTCCAAAATTAAATCTTTTGGCGTGAGTGGATATTTAAGATCTCCATTTACGGAAACTTTAATCGATTCTGGCACTTTCAACCAAGTCTTTCCATATCCAAAAATAGCTGCAAGATCAGTACTTCCCATACCGGTTGCAAAGGCGCCTACAGCACCGTGAGTACAGGTATGCGAATCTGCACCAATCACAACATCGTATGGTTTAATATGATTCTCAATAAGAAGTTGGTGGCAAATACCTTCACCTACATCATAGAAATGTACGTTCGTCTTGCGAGCGAATTCCCTCAAGCGTGAATGAACGTTAGACATGATTACCGTTGGAGATGGAGTCACGTGATCAAGTACAATGACAATTTTGTCAGGATTAAAAACCTGTTCTTTCATCTTATACATCTCATCAATAGCCAACGGAGCTGTAGTATCATGCGCCATAGCTACATCTACGTCTACAACGACGATTTCATTGGCCATGGCAGCTTTACCTGAAGCCTTAGAAAGGATTTTTTCTGCTAAAGTCATACCCATGTGATCACGACCTTTTTCGTCCCCTGCAAGTCACCCCACCTCATCATAGGGGCTAAGGGGAATATTACCTATTTCGGTGACTCTTTTGAGACTATTGAAGTTTATATTTTTTTCGAAAAGGAGATTGTATCGCGAGAATCTTGTTTTTCGGAGAAAAAATGTAATACTTTAAGCAAAAAACGACGGAAATTCATCCTACAGTGAATATCAATTTTGAAAAAGATGGAGAAGATACCTTAAAAATAAATATCGAAGGTAGAGGTATAGTTGAACCTTTTCTTAAAACTCTTGATATTTTGTTAATTTCCGTACACGAAAAAAAAAGGATTTCAAACTAAGGAAAATATCTCGATCCTGAGTGAGCTACCTAAGTTTCCCAAGCCCCTACCCTTTAGGGTGGGTAGTTGACATAGGTTAATCTCTCAAAGCGATTAAACTAAAAATGTCTGCTGCTTCTTCACACGAATCAGCAATGCTTTCAATACGTTCGATGAATTCATAAATCAGCGACGCTTCAAACGGATCCTTTGTGATGTTAGACTTTATTAAGAAACTCTTAACTTCTGAATTCAAGAGATCGACTTGATGTTCAATAGTTCTAATCCTGTACGTAAGTCTCAGAATTTCTGATATGTCAACTACACCAAGCTGCATAGTACATTCCTTTAGCATATCACTGGATTCTATTGCAAGCATCATCATCTTTAAGATCAAATTTTTAAGTTCATCGGGAATTTTTTCTGTTTTAAGTAATGCCATTCTTCTTACCATTGTGTTAGCATTATTTGCTACATTGTCCATTCGTTTGATAAAACGCATCAAGTCTTCCCTCTCATTTGGTTGAAACTCTTCCTTCACCAAAATTGAAGATATCTCGCGTCGTAAAATATCAGCTTCATGCTCAGTTTTCTCGGTTCTTTTTTGGATTCGTTCGGGTGTTTTACCTTGAAAAGTCTTATAAATAAATTCTTGTGCTTCATGAACAACTTGATTGACTTTTAATGCATGTTCTCTAGTTTTTTGAATTAGAATAGAGTCAGGTCTCGTCTTAAACAATCCAGCAAGCCCACTCATTAATTCACGCGTCCTTTTCTCTTTATAATAAAATCACTTTTTAGAAGCGTATAAATCTCTTATAATGCGATCTAAAGTTTTTAATTTTTTGGTTTTGAGTTGAAAGGAAAGAAGTAGCTTGTGGGTGGTATGCGGCTAGCCCTAAGCCTGCTATTACACAAAGAAGGAGAAAAATGATGTAATTTGGTGCTATTCCAAAAAAATTACAACGGCTCGGGACACCTTATAGTTTAGGCAGAAGGATAGCAATCACAGCTCCTGCAAAACTAAAGCCGGCCAATACATAAAATGCTTCAAAGAAACCAAATATATCGATTATATAACCAATTATTGGCGGGACTACAGCTGAAAAGCCCATAGAGATTCCCGCAACGATGCCAACAGTAATCGCGACATTATTTTCTCCAAGTTCCGCGGAAAAAGCTAACCCTACTGGAAACGTAGCAAAAATACAGAATCCGATTAGAAATAAAACGATAAGTAAAAGTAATTGCGAAATAGAGATTAGAAACGCAAAAACAAAGACAAGCGGTGAAAGTGCTAACATTGAGGTTAGGACAACAATTTTTCTGCCAATACGATCTGAAATAAGTCCAAATAACGGTTGGGCTAATATTCCTGCGCTTAATAGTACTCCTGTGAAAAGTCCAGCGTATAAAAGTGATATACCTTCTGCTACAAAAAATGCTGGTAAGAACGTAGTAATGCCCCTGTAAACCGCGGTTCTTAGTGCCATTACAATACTAAGGATGATAACTGGGATTGTTAATGCTTTCTTGATGCTAGAAGGTGCATGCTTAACACTTGAAGTAGAATGTAAATCTGAAGTGTGAAGAATTACCCAGCACGAACCTGCTACTAAAATCGTCGGAATAACAAGGAGAACTAAGCCTAATTGCCACCCGATTACTGTGGAGGCAAGAATTGTAATTAGCATTGGACCAGAGAAATGACCAAGGCTTCCTCCAACCCCATGAATACCCAGTGCTTGCCCTTTTCTTTCTCCAAAGTCGGTTGAAAGGAATGAAGTTGCCTGTGGATGATATGCTGCAAGACCGACACCTGCTATTCCACAAAGAAGAAGAAAAATGATATAGTTTTGAGCCGCTCCAAAAAATGCCGTACTGATACTCACTAGTATTAATCCTCCAATTAAAACTTGTTTAGCTTTCCCACTATCACCAAAGTGTCCTAAAAATGGCTGTAGAACTGCAGGGATTGCTACTAGAAGCATAGCAGCTAATCCCGCTTGAAAGTAACTAAGTCCAAATAGCGGAATGAGAATTGGTATCAATCCAGGGAGAATCATTGAATAAGTATCATTGAAATAATGCGCGAAACTAAGGGTTGTCAAGCTTTGAGTACTGCTTTTCAAGAAAAATCAATCCTCTTACTATATTGACATTTTTTAATTGTTGGAGTTTGTGAAATCACATAACGCGATCAGGAGCAAAAATTTGCACGCGAGGTCATCGATGGGGTTAACTTATAAGGCTTCCTATGAGTTCAATCTTCATCTGGCATAAAAGACTAAATTGAAATTAGAACTATCAAAAGATGCGATGTGAGCACTTGAACTCTGCACAAGATGATTCTAATCCTTCCTTATTATCTATAAATACAGTAAATTGGTTCTACGCATTTTCGATAATAATTCCCGTTATTATAATTCCTCTTTATGCGAAATCTCTAGGAGCCACGTTATTCCAGGCAAGTATAATGGTGGGTATATTCTACGGGGTGAATGCGGTTACCGGAGTGATTGTTGGTTCTCTATCAGATATTATGGGACGAAGAAAGCCCTTTCTCATATCAAGTTCGTTCGGAGCAGCAATCGTATTTCTTTTAATTGCTTTTACAGATATTCCCGTGCTTTTGATACTACTGATGGGACTCTTTGGTGTTGTTACCGCAGCATTTCTGCCGTGTATGATGGGTTTGATCTCTGAAATTTCTTCTAAAGCTGAAAAAGGCAAGAATATGGGCCTGCTTAATACTTCAACATCGTTAGGATGGGCTGGGGGCTCTTTTTTAGGTGGATTAATTGCAGGCCAGTTTAATTTTCAAATAACGTTCATTTCTGGCTGTATCATTGCTTGTATTGCGACTGTATTGACAATTTTTTTCTTGAGGGAAGCAAGAACCAGTATAGATACAGATTCAAACCGAGATTTCAGAAAAGTCGTCGTAGCACTAAAAAACCGATTTTTACCTAGTAGTGGAGAAAGCAGTTATCTTAAAGAAAATAGCTTAAGTTGGTTTTATTTTGTCATTTTCCTTAGATATACTGCTTACCTAGGTTCATTTGCTCTACTACCAATTTTCTTTGCGTCAATATCGTCAACATTTTGGGCTGGGATGCTCGTTGCAATCTACATGGGTCTTTCGGGAGTTCTTATGACACCCATTGGAAACTTGTCTGACAAAATTGGCAGAAAACCAATTGTTATCTTTGGTTTAGTTGGAACTAGCATTGCTTTGGTGTTCTATGCAATGGCAAATTCACTTTTTATGCTAATTGTAACTCAAATATTCTATTCCTTGGTGTTTGCTTCCATCTACACTGGAGGCAGTGCGTTCGTATCGGATGTAGCACCTGAAGCCAAGCATAATGAAGCAATGGGTTTTCTCAATTCCAGCATAACGTTTGGAGCAGTAATTGGGGCAATTATTGCAGGAATTTTGGCTGAAATGTTTGGTTTACGCGTTATGTTTATGATCCTTGCTATATTTCCCATTTTTGGAGCGTTAGTCGTCTTATTAAGGATACAGGAAACGGTATCTCTTCAAAATCTCTAAATAGGGAACAACTCAAAAAAAAGATCATCATGGCAAAAGCAGTTATTAAAACTGAGTAAAAAAACAATTAATTGTTCTGCAAATGAAATATAACGCAAAGAGTAGATTGGAAGGATACTTTCTGCAAAGAAATCAGATTATTTTTTTGGTTAGTGCTCTATGCAATCTATAGTTAAAGTATACAAAATGATTGTTAAATCGCACTCAAAGAGAGTAAATGTAGTTACCCAAATGAGTTATAATGAATTAAACTTTCTTTGATGTAGACCGTCTCTGATTGGCTGCCAGTACGCGCGCGCGGTATGGGTTATCAAGACTTTCGATAAATACCATGTTCATGATAATCTTAAAATGGGGACAGGTATTGTGGTAACCAGAAGCTTTATATAGTAACTAATGAAGAACATATTTCCAGAGAGAATGTAATCACATTACTCTTTGAA